>NZ_JBSGDD010000011.1:0-109242 GCF_053602195.1 Kitasatospora sp. NPDC004531
ATCCACGGCTTCTTGCTCACGCCATCACGAACGGACGAATCGTCACATCGGTAGCGCCCCACCAGCGACGATCACCAAGATCGTGTTACGAGTTCATAGAACGGATGCCGTACACAACGGACTTGGCCGACGGGCAGTGGGCCCTGGGCTCCAGGACGGTCTTGACCAGCGGATCCAGGAGATCCTGCGTTGCCAGGCGCGGGAGCGGGCCCGGCGATTGGAGGACCCGTCCCTGGTGATCATCGACACCCAGCCCGTCCGCGCGGCAGCCGGGGTGCCGAAGGTGGCCACGGGGGCTGGACGCGAACAAGAAGACGCCCGGCGGGAAACGGGGACTGGCCGTCGATGTGATGGGGCTGGTCATCGGCGTGGTGGTCGTGGCCGCGAGCGCCCACGACACCGAAGCCGGCATCGCCCTGCTGGACCAGGCCGCGGGACGGTGCGGGACGCGCCTGGAGAAGGCCCTGGTCGGCCGGGGCTTCAAGGACGCGGTGATCATCCACGGGGCGGTGAAGGACACATCACCGTCGAGCTGGTCCGGCGCAGCCCCGACGACGTGGGCAAGGACCGCCATGGTTGGTGTCGGACGACCTGCGGGGCCGGACAGAGCCGCTGCAGCCAGTGGGGCAGCAGCGGCTTCGAAAGAACGGCTGCCCGCCGACTTCGGCAGCCGTCGGACGGGTAGTCGCGAAGCGCTCCCACACAGCGCCGTCTGCCGCAGCTCGGCCCGCAGAACCTCCACCCGCGGCCGGGCGGCACACTCGCGCTCGTCCAACAGCCCCATCACCGACGGCGTCCCGGAACCTTCACCGAAGAGACGACACGGCATGTGCGGGATCACACAGCACAAGCCGCGCAGGGCCAGGGCCGGCGGCGTGCGGTGGTTCTCGTCATGGCGGCATCGGGCCCGCCGGTTCAGGCGGCAGCGGCCAAGTCCGCGCGGCCGAAGAGCAGGGCGTAGCCGCGGGGGAGGTGGGCGAGAAGGCGGTCGGTGAGGGTGTCGTCGGTGAGGGTGGTGAGGGCGGCCAGGACGGAGGAGGCGTCCCAGCGGGCGGCGGTGAGGCTGGTGCCCAGGGTGTGGGCGAGGCTTTCGACGAAGGCGGGGGCGGTGACGGGGCGGGGCAGGGGGATCTGGGCGGCGAGGACGGTGCGGGCCCGCTCGGGCAGCGCGGCGGCGAGGTCGCAGCGCTCGTCGCCGGTGAGCTGGGAGCCGAGGAGTGCCAGGACGGCGTCGAGGACGCGTTCGGCCTCCTCGTCGGTGGAGTAGCGGCCGAACGTGCGGACCTGCTGGAGGAGGTGACGGTAGCGAGTCATGACCGTGGGGCCTTCCAGGGGCAGGCCGCCGGGGGGCCGGCGGCGGGTGAGGGGTGGTCAGGGTCGTGTCCCGGCGGCGGGGCGGCCGAACAACAGGTCGTAGCCGGGCGGCAGTTGGAGCAGGACGTGGTCCATGAGGTCGTCGCCGGCGGCGTCGGCCACCGTGGACAGGACGGCGCCGATGTCCCACAGGGCCGTGGCCTCGGTGGCGCCCTCGATCCAGGCCGCGGTCGCGCGCACGAACCGCTCGGCGCTGAGGGGCTCGGCGGCGTGCAGCGGGTTGAGCAGGATCAGGGCCATGCTCTCGGGCAGGCGGGCGGCCAGTTCGGCCCGCGCGTCGCCGACCAGGTGGGCGCCGAGCAGGGCCAGGACCACCCGGGCGGCCCGCTCGGCCTCCTGCGGGGTGTCGTACTCACCGCGCTCCCGGACCTCGTCCAGGAACGCCTCCCATCGAAGGGTCATCCCGGTTCTCCCTCCGTCCCCGGCCTGCCCGGCGCGCCGCCGCCCAGGGCTCGCCACCCAGGGCTCGCCGTTCAGGGCTCGGCGGTCAGACACCGGTGCAGGCCGGTCAGTTCGAGCAGCCGCACCACGCGGCGCCCGGCCCCGCGCAGGACCAGGCGGGCACCGCACCGGTCGGCCTGGTTGCGGGCCCGGACCAGCGCGCCCAGGCCCGCGCAATCCATGAACGTCACCTCGGACAGGTCCAGCACCACCTCCCGGTGCGAGTCGATCGCGGCGGCCAGGGCTCGACGCAGCGAGGGCACGGTGTCGAGGTCGATCTCGCCGTTCACCTGCACGGTGAAGGGTTCGGTGTCCTGGCCGTCCATGGCGTTTCCGCGTCGCTGCGGGCGGGGCCCGCCCGGTGGTCGGGGGTGTTCCGGCCGCCCCTCTCGATCGCGGGGGGAGAGATCAGGGGCGGCCCGGAACGGCATCCGGCGGCCGGTCAGGCCTGGATCTGCTTGCGATCGCCGCTGTGGCTGATCGCGATCTTGCGGGGCTTGGCCTTCTCGGCGACCGGGATCTTCAGGGTCAGCACGCCGGCGTCGTAGTCGGCGGTGATCCCGGCGGGGTCGAGGGTGTCGGAGAGCATGACCTGGCGGGAGAACACGCCGAGCGGGCGCTCGGACAGCTCCCACTTAATGCCCTCGCCCTCCTGGCGCGGGCGGCGCTCCGCCTTCACGGTCACCATGTTCCGCTCGACGTCGATGTCGATCGCGTCCGGATCGACGCCCGGCAGGTCGAAGCAGATCACGTACACGTCGCCCGCCCGGTAGGCGTCCAGCGGCATCGGCGTCGGACGCGACCAGGTGCCGGTCGTGTTGAGGAACTGCTGGGTCAGCCGGTCCAGTTCGCGGAACGGGTCAGTGCGCAGCAGCATCGCGAAACACCTCCATGGATCGAATGGGTGCCAGTGCGCTTCACCTGACTCCTTTCTAGCGCGTCATCCATCCGATGACAAGTCGGCGCGTCACCGATAGAGTGACGCCATGAGCGAGAAGTCCCGCAGAGCCGCCCCCGGCCCCTCCCCCGACGCCTCCCCGCCGGTCGAGCCCGCCTCGTTCCTGGCGGCCGCGGCGGCGCTGGCCGCCATCGACGACGCCGTCCGCACCGCCCAGGACCCCGCGTCCCAGCCCCCGAGCGTCCCTGGTCCTGATCCGCAGGAGGGCCCCGAACAGGCCCTGGCCGCGCTGGTGCTGCTGCGCGAGCTGCGCACCCAGCTCGCCGGCTGGGAGGCCGGCCTGGTGGAGAGTGCCAGGGAGGCCGGGGCCACCTGGGCCGACCTCGCCCGCCCGATGGGGGTGGCCAGCCGCCAGGCCGCCGAGAACCGCTACCTGCGCCTCAAGCCCGCCGGCGACGCAACGCGGTCCGGCACCGGCGCCGAACGGGTCAAGGCCGTCCGCGACCGCCGGGCCGCCGACCGGACGGTCACCGCCTGGGCCCGCGACCACGCCGCCGAGCTGCGCGTCCTCGCCGCCCGGATCACCACGGCCACGCTCGCCCCCGACGCCGGCCCGGCACAGGCCGCCCTGACCGCCGCCCTCGGCGCCGCCGACCCCGCCGCCCTCATCGCACCCCTCGCCGCCGTCCGCCCCCACCTCGGCACCGCCCAGGACGACCTCGCCACCCGCCTCGACGCCCTCACCCACCGCACCACCCAACTCCGCGACGCCAGCGACCGCCGCCGCGCCTGACCCCGCCGTCGCCGGCCGACCTCCGGAATGCGGATCGACGACCGGATCCGGGCCGGGCCGGTGCCGGCACCCGTGCCGGCGGCGGTCCCGGACGGGATGTGCTCACGCCGGGCGCGGACCCTTCGTCGCGGTCCTCCGCGCAGTTGGCTACCACCACGGGCACGGACGGTCAGGAAGTGGCGATGATCACCGCATCCACGCCCGAGGCCGGCACCACGGCTCCGCCGTCCGGGCCGAACCGGACCCTCGACCCGGACGGAAAGCCCGCGCCGACCGGCACCCCGACGTCCACCCGCACAGCCGACCCGGGGTTCCTGGACCACGGCAAGGCCGTGGTCTACGGCACCGACGGCACCGCGACAGCGGGCACCGCAGCAACTTGCTCGCCGGGTGCTCCACGGCCCGCCGGGCAGATCCGTTGGCCGGCTCGGTCCGGGCGTTGTCCTTGTGCGTCAGAGCGGGTTCTTCGGCGGCTGGCGTCAGTCGGCCACCGCACCGCGCGCTGGGCTGGACACGGTCACAGGCGGCGGGCCGCCAGCCCCCGACCGGGATGTGCGCCGCGGGCCCCTGGACGGGTGCTCTCCTATCCGGGGCCGACAGTTCTCACCGACCGTCAGGAAGTGCACTTCGGCAGCAGATCCCGGTCGTACATGTAGCCGCAGTCGTCCATCGCTGACGTAGACGTTGACGTTGCCGGAGTCGTCGTCGGCCTTCAACCAGGTCGCACTGACACCGCTCGTCTCCGGCGAGGTGTAACCCTGCCCGATCCTCCAGCACTTGAAGTAGTTGCGCCACTTGTGCAGTCAGCCGGTGTGACTGGAGTTTCCCGCGTCCGGCCTCCAGCGGCTCCACTGGTTGAGGATCGTGTTGAAGTAGACAACCGAAGACGCCGCCGTACTCTGCGCGGCACTCTCGGCCGGCGCGGCCGCACTGACCCCGCCGTCACGGTCAGCACGAGCGCGGCCGCAGCCACCGTGATGCCCGCGCGCTTCGCGGACGACGTGATCAGGTTGCATGCCATGGAAACTCCCCCGCTGGCTTCCCGGCCCTGAGGCTGGCGCAATCCGGCCGACTCACAGCAGGTCTCCGAGTAACGACCCGCCAGCACGTTGAGGATTCTTGCTCGCTCCCCACCCCGGTCGCCGTCCGCCGCAACCGTCCCTGGCCATCCCCGCCAGACCAGCACGGCCCGCGTTAACCACACACTGCCCGCTGTCAGGAGTTCCATCCGGACGCCTTAGCCCGGCTCGACCCCACCACCGACACCGACGGCGTCACCAACCGTCACCATCCCCTCAACATCGCTCGCCCCACCAGCATCGACTCCTGGCCGAGCGTCGTACCGCCTGCTTCACCGACCTTGTTCGCCCGATCGGGGAGGATGCTCGTCACCGTGGAACGCACCAGCGACCTCGCCGGTCCAAGATGCCCACTCGCCACGCTTACCGACATCGCCAACCCCGATGGCACGCAAGCCGAAGCGGATACCCGCCTCCAACCGCCGCCACTTCGGCCGCCCCCCGCTATGCAAGGCGATTCGATGCAAATAGGCATCATTACGAACTATTGGCCACAACAGGCATCTTGACCTAAGTACTCAGTCGAGAATGGAGGCCGAACAGTACGTAAACCCACACATGCGCAGTGCGACCTGACGTCCCATCAACTGAGCCCGGCCTCAGGCGAGCTGGCCGCCCAGACGCATCAGCTTGCAAACCCCTGTCGAATTCGGGCGATTTGAGTGGGGATCCGACAGACTCGCCTCACTTCCTTTGCACGCCATTTGCCTTGACTCAAAAGATCATTGACAAGAACATGGTCTCTTCGTGAAGATCTCGATTCGCATGTGATGATCACCAAGACCCTGTGGGATGTGACGTGGAGAGATCCGTGCGGAGGGGGAGGCTGCGTGGGTGGACCGCAGCTGTTCTCTCCGTTGGCATAGTGGCGGGCACGTTCGGGATACCGGGCGTGGCCGGTTCGGCACTGGCGGCGGGAGAGGTGCCGCCGCAGAACTCTGCGGCACCGACACCGCCGAGTGATTCGGCGGAGACGCTGGCGGTCGCGGAGGCGCGGCGGACCGGGAAGCCGGTGGAGGTCGAAGCCCTGCGGAGTGAGAACTCCGATGTCGTCGCGCAGCCGGACGGCAAGTTGTTGTCGACGACCTACGTGCAGCCAAAGCGGGTGCGCAAGGCGGGCGGGTGGGTGGATCTCGATCCCACGCTCGCGGTGCTGTCGAGCGGCGCGGTGGCGCCGAAGGCGGCGACCGCCGAGGTCGAGTTCTCCGGTGGCGGCAGCGGGCAGCCGCTGGTGCGGATGGTGCGGGCCGGCAAGGAGTTGAAGGTCTCCTGGCCGAAGGCGCTACCGAAGCCGGTGGTGGAGGGTTCCACGGCCGAGTACCGGGAGATCCTGCCGGACGTGGACCTGCGGCTGACCGCCACGAAAACCGGATTCACCCAGCTCGTCGTGGTGCACACCGCCGAGGCCGCCAAGAACCCCGAGCTGGACCAGTTGCGGTTGGGGCTGGAGTCGGGCGACCTGACGGTACGCCAGGAGGTTGACGGCTCGCTGTCTGCGGTGGACGCCTCCGGCGGGGGGACCGTTTTCGAGGCGCCGCCCCCGCTGATGTGGGACTCCTCGACACCTGCAGCAGCCTCCGCCGGGCTGTCGGCCGACTCCGAAGCCACGTCTCGCACTGCGGCCGGGGCCTCGTCGACAGCGGGCAGCGAACCGGGCGACGGCGCGAGGGTCGCGCCGCTGAAGGTCGACCTGACCAAGAACGAGATGCGTCTGACCCCGGACCAGGCCATGCTGGACGACCCGAAGACGGTCTTCCCGGTGACGATCGACCCGGCCTGGAACACGCCGGCAGCTACCGAATGGGCCGGTGTCTCGCGGTACTACCCGAACCAGGCGTACTGGCACTTCACCTACGACTCCACCCCCGTCCACGACTGGGGTGTCGGTTACTGCGGTGACACCACCAGGTGCGCGCCGACCGACGTGAAGCGGGCGTTCTTCCAGGTGCCCACCGGGTCGTTCGTCGGCAAGCAGGTCATCCGCGCCACGTTCGGCACTTACGAGAGCCACACCTACGACTGCTCCAAGCCGCGCGCGGTCGAGCTGTGGCACAGCGGCGCCATCTACCCCGGCCTGAACTGGAATGCCCAGAACAACAGCGGCTTCTGGCTGCGTCACATCCAGGACATCACGGCGGCGAAGGGCAATTCCGGTTGCGACCCGGGCTGGCTGGAGTGGGGCGGTGACGTGGACTCCAACCTGAAGCGGCTCGTCCAGGACGGCGCCAACTGGGGCTGGCAGACCATCACCTTCGGCCTGAGGGCGCAGAACGAGAGCGACCTGAACGGCTGGAAGCGGTTCACCGACGGTGCTTACCTGCAGGTCTACTACAACCTGAAGCCAAACCAGATCCCGAACGCCGACATGGCGTCCTCTCCGGGCGGCGCCTGCCAGGCCCAGCCGGTGCGCATCAACAAGATGCCGCAGGTGACCGTCAAGGCCACCGATCCGGACGGTGAGGCGATCGGCGTACAGTTCGCGGTCTCGTGGGACGCCGGGGACGGCATGCGCCGCCGCTGGTGGTCCACCGGCTCCGAGGGCGCCGCGCCGGAATCCGACACGTTCAAGGACAACGGCTCGATCTTCTCGTGGAGCCTGCCCGCAGATCTGCCGCAGGGCACTCAGCTCAGCTGGGAGGCGCGGGCCTGGGACGGTGCCGCGTGGGGCGACTGGTCCTCGGAGGGCGACCCCTATGCGTGCTACTTCACCGTCGACACCTCCGCCCCGCAGGGGCCGGTGATCACGTCCCCGACCTATCCGGGTTCCAGTGACGCCACTGCGGCGCTTCCGTGGATCGACGGCGTCGGCCGCTACGGCTCGTTCACCGTCAAGTCGGCATCCACCGATGTGGTCAAGTACCAGTGGGGCCTGGACAGTTCATCCACCACCAAGGGTGAGGTCGCAACCAGCGGCGGCGCCTCGCAGACCGTCAAGGCGCTTCCGGAGACTCCCGGACTGCACTTCCTCTGGGCGCGCGCGATCGACGGAGCGGGCAACGCCTCCCAGCCCGAGACGTTCTATTTCAACGTCCTGGCGGGCCAGGGGCAGCGCGCGGGCTGGAACATGGACGGCAACCTGAACGGCAGCGGCGCCGAGGTTCCCGCCACCCTCGGATCCGGCGCCACCGCGGGCTCCGCGGGCCGGGTCAACAACGGCATGGCGTTCAACGGCGACGCGGCGACCGGCTACGCGCAGACCGAGGCGGCGGTGCTCGACACCTCGCGGAGCTTCTCGGTGTCGAGCTGGGTGCAGTTCAACGGCGCCACCACGAGCCGGGTCGCGGTGAGCCAGAACGGCCCCAACTACTACGCGTTCACCCTGGGCACGTCCATGGTCGGCACCGAAAGCCGCTGGGCGTTCAAGGTCCAGAGTGCGCCGGGCGACTCCGACAGCACCACCTTCGTGGTCAGCGCGAACGCCGCGCAGACCGGCCAGTGGACCCACCTGACCGGCGTGTACGACTCCGCGGCACACTCGATCCTGCTGTACGTCAACGGTGTGGCGGCAGGCTCGACCCAGGTCCCGTCCGCCCTGTGGGACGGCCACGGCCCGGTACAGATCGGACGTGACCGCTGGAAGGGGCAGTGGGCCGCAGCGTGGCCCGGTTCGGTCGACGAAGTGAAGCTGTGGGACCGGGCGCTGACCGGGCCCCAGGCCGCGCAGGTCGCCGCCGACCAGAGCACCACGGGCATGCCGGCCAAGGCCGTCTGGCACCTCGACGAGAGCGGCACCGCCACCGTCAAGGGCGCACCCGAAACGGACTCCCTGACGGCGTACGGGTCGGTGCAGACCAACGTGCCCGGCATCGCGGGCCAGGCCGTCCGCCCCGACGGCTCCACCGGCTACCTGCGCACCGCCCGGCCGCAGGTCGACGGAACCCGGGACTTCTCGGTCTCGGCCTGGGTGAAGCTGCCCCCACCCGCACTGGGCGACCCCACGAACAGGGTCGTCATCAGCCAGATCGGCCAGCACAACAGCGAGTTCGCCCTCTACTACTCGGGCACCTCGGGCAAGTGGGTCTTCGGCCGGTACAAGGAGGACACCGCCGCCGACACCATGGTCCGCGTCTCACAACCCGACTGCTTCATCGACGGCCCTATCAAGCCCACGCCCTACCCCTGCCGCAGCAACGGCGAGTGGACACACTTGGTGGGCATCAACGACACCACCGCGAAGAAGCTGCGCTTCTACTTCAACGGCCGCCTCGCCGGCGAGACCGACTACACCCAGGACTCGCCGTGGGCCAACCCCGGCCCGCTGCAGATCGGGGCCGGCAACCGCGAGGGCGTCAACACCGACTTCTTCGGCGGCGACATCGACGACGTGCGCCTGTTCGACCGGATCGTCACCGGGCCGGAGGTCGCGGCGATCGTGCAGCAACGCCCGCAGCTGGCCGGCCGCTGGAAGCTCAACGCCGTCGCCGGCACCCCGGCCGTCACCCCCGACGAAGGCCCCGCCCAACGCGGCGCCACACTCAACGGCGGAGCCTCCATCAACAGCGCCGGCGGCATGCTGCCCAACCCCGGCACCCTGCTGCTGGACGGCACCACCGGCTACGCGGCCACCGGCACCACCCCGCTGCACACCAGCCAGAGCTTCACCCTTGCCGCGTGGGCGAACACCGCAGGCATCCCCACCCGGGACATGACGGTGCTCTCCCTGCCCGGCACCGCCAACAGCGCGGTCACGCTGCGCTGGCACTACCTCGGCCAGGACGCCAACGGGCAGCCCAACGGCGAATGGCAGGCCGAGCTCCGCTCCACCGACGCCGCCACCGGAGCCGCCCGAACACTGGTGGCCCGCGCCCCCGGCACCTCGCTGTGGCAGAACTGGACCCACCTCGCTGTCAGCTACGACGCCCTCGTCGGCAGGCTCACCCTCTACGTCAACGGAATCACGGGGAACGTGTACTGCCCTCTGGGGTCCACCGGTTGCGTGCCACGCACCGCCATCACCGGAACTTCGACGCCGTACGAGGCGACCGACGGCCTTCAGTTCGGCCGCAACCGCTCGGGTGGCGCCTGGGGCGAGTACTTCTCCGGTGAACTCGACGACGTCTGGGTCTACCAGGGCGTCCTGACGGGCGAGCAGGTTGCCGGCCTCGCCGACTACAACATCGAGATTCCCACCGCTGCCGGCGTCTGATCCTCCGTCCCTCTTCCTGGGCCGGGCGGCACCCTGCCGTCCGGCCCGGCCCTTCTGCCACCCGTCCGGCAACCGCCCGGCGGGTTGATTCCGAATGTCGATTTCGAACAAGGAAACCCAGCATATGAGTTCAGGAAGGTCCGTCGTGCGGCGGGCCCGGGGCAGGGTGTCCGCGACCATCGCGGCTACCCTGGTCGGGTCACTGCTGCCGACGCTGCCACTGGCCGCCGCGGCGGCCGCCGACACCTACACGCCACCGTCGGCCGTCTCGAACGAAAAACCGGTCAAGACGCTTGACGCCAAGACTAAAGACCGCCCGGCCGACACCACCGTCAGCAAGCCGGACAGCAAGCAAGGCACCCTGCCCGGCAAGGGCAAGGCCACCGCCGACGTCCCCGGCAAGAAGGGGAAGAAGGCCAAGGCCGGCAAACTGCCGATTTCCATCACCTCGGCCGGCACCGCTGGAAAAGCCCAGGTCGAGGTGCTCGGCCAGGGTGCCGCTGCCAAGGCCGGGATCACCGGCATGCTCTTCACCATCACCGGCGTGGACGAAGCCTCGGGCGTGGCCGTCGACTACTCGTCCTTCGCCCGCGCGGCTGGCTCCGGGTACGGCTCCCGGCTGAAGCTGGTGCGCCTGCCCGATTGTGCACTGACCACTCCGCAGCTCCCGGAATGCCGCGAGCAGACGCCGCTTCCCGGCGGCAACGACCTCGAAGCGCAGACGGTCAAGGCGGACGCGCTGACCGCCACCCCGGCAGACTCCACCCGCGTCCAAGCGGCCAACGCCCCGATCGTACTGGGAACTGCCGCGGACTCGGCCGGGCCGGGCGGCGACTACAAAGCCACCCCGCTGTCCTCGGCGTCGACGTGGTCGACCTCGCTGAACAGCGGATCGTTCACCTGGTCGTACGGCATGCCGCTGACGGCAATGCCCGGCGGCCTCACGCCGAAGCTCGGCCTGGCCTACAACTCCGGCGCCATCGACGGCCGGACCTCCAACAGCAACAACCAGGCCTCCTGGGCCGGCGACGGCTTCGACATGGCCCCGGGCTTCGTCGATCGCTCCTACAAGCCATGCGCAGATGACGACGCGCCCAAGACCAACACCATCAGTCCGGGCGACCTGTGTTGGGGCACCGACAACGCCACCATCAGCTTCGATGGCCACTCCGGCGAACTGATCCCCGTCTCCGCCGACGAGTGGCGGATCAAGAACGATGACAACATCAAGGTCGTCCGGGTTCGCGACACCTCCCGCGCCAACGGCGACAACGACGGCGAGTACTTCAAGGCAACCACGCCCGACGGCACCACGTACTACTTCGGTTACAACCGCCTGCCGAACTGGACGTCGGACATGCCGGAGACCAAGTCCGTCTACACAGTGCCGGTGTTCGGCAACAACGCCGGCGAGCCGTGCAACACCTCGACGTTCGCCGCCTCATGGTGCCAGCAGGGCTGGCGGTGGAACCTCGACCTGGTGGTCGACGCCCACGGCAACGACATCACTTACTGGTACACGCCGGAGACCAACAACTACGGCCGCAACCTGAAAGCCACCGACCGCACGCCGTACGTACGCGGTGGGCGTCTCGACCGCATCGAGTACGGCCAGCAGAAGAACGACATCTACTCCGGGAGCGCTAAACCGATGGCCCGGGTCGAGTTCGGCACCGCCGAACGCTGCCTCGAAGCCAACGCATCACTCTGCAACCCCACGTCGGTCGACACCAACCAGGTGTACTGGTACGACACTCCGTGGGACCAGAACTGCAAGGATGGCACCGACTGCACCAACACTTTCGCACCGGCCTTCTTCACCCGTACCCGCCTGACCCAGGTCGTCGCCAAGACCCTCCAGTCCGACGGCAGCTACGCGGCCGTCGACACTTGGGACCTGACGCACAAGTGGGGCACTGCCGACTACGACTACCAGCTGCTGCTGGACTCGATCAAGCACACCGGCAACTCCGCCACCCCGGCCGTCGCCCTGCCGAAGACCACCCTTGCCTACAGGCAGATGGCCAACCGGCTCGACAAGACCGGTGACGGCCGGATGCCGTTCGTCAAGCAGCGCCTGGGCACGATCACCGACGAACTCGGCGGCCAGATCGACATCAACTACTCCAGCGAGGCCTGCACCTGGGCTGGCCTGCCCACCCCGCAGACCAACACCACCCGCTGCTTCCCGCAGATGTACCAAGCCTCCCCCGACGGCCCGGTCACCACGGAGTGGTTCAACAAGTACGTCGTCGACGCGGTCAAAGCCACCGACCGCACCGGCGGCGCACCGGACACGGTCACCCACTACACCTACCTCGGCGACGCCGCCTGGCACTTCGACGACGAGGACGGCCTGACCAAGGAGAAGCTCAAAACCTGGTCCCAATGGCGCGGCTACACCCACGTCCGGGTCGAGACCGGCGGCAACGCCACCATGTCCACCCAGGACGACCACTGGTACCTGCGCGGCATGGACGGCGACCGCAACAACCCGTCCGATAAGAACAGCAAGCGCACCGTCACCGTCAACGACGGCGAGGGCACCACCCTCGCCGACGACGACGCGTGGGCAGGCTTCGAGTATCGGTCAGAGCAGTACGACAAGCCCGGCGGCGTCGTGCTCAACAAGGCAATCAGTACACCGTGGAAGAAGGAGACCGCGAAACGGGTCCGTGATTGGGGTACCACCACCGCGAATCTGACTGGCACCACCACCAATCGCGCCTTCACATCGCTCGACAAGGGTACAGGCGGCAATTGGCGCGAGACCCGCGGCAACATCACATTTGACGACTACGGGCGTACCACCATGACCGAAAACCTCGGCGATGTCTCGGTCACTGGCGACGAGAAGTGCGCTCGCTCCACCTACGTGGACAACACTTCGGCATGGATCCTCAGTCTGGTTTCACGAGTTGAGACTGTTGCAGCTACCTGTGCAGCCACTGTCGACCGCGATACCAAAGCCGACGGCACTTCCGCCGTGCTCTCCGATGCCCGGTACCGGTACGACGGACAGGACTTCGGCACCGCCCCGACAAAGGGCGACATCACTATGGTGGAGTCCCTCAAGTCCCGAAGCGGCACCAGTGCCACCTACCTGGACAACACCGCCACCTATGACGGATACGGCCGGGCCCTGAACGACACCCAGCTGGCATCCACCACTATCTACGACACTACCGGCGCCACCAGCCCGGTCACCACGGTGTCTTCGAACGCCCGGACCACCAGCACCGCCTTCACCCCGGCAAACGGCCGCCCCACCAAAACGGTGGTGACAACTCCACCTGCAACGGCCGGAAACAGCACGACCACACAGACAACCACCACCGACTTCGACCTGAAGCGCGGTCAGGCAAAGGGCAGCATCGACACCAACAACCGTCGCACCGAGATCCAGTACGACGCCCTCGGACGCACCCTCAGGGTGTGGCTGCACGACCGGATCGGCCAGGGCAACCCCAACCAGGAGTACGCCTATACCGTCGCGGAGAACACGGCTGCCGCCGTCGCCACGAAGACGCTCAACGAAGACGGCTCACAGCAGACCGTATACACCATCTACGACGGCTTCGCGCGTGCACGTCAGACCCAGGCGCCTGGACAGAACGGCGGCCGAGTTCTCACCGACACCTTCTACAACGAACGCGGCCTGACCTCACTGTCCTACGCCCCCTACTACGCTGATGGTTTGCCATCGAGTCAACTGCAGACTTTCAGTTCGAACCCCAAATTGACCGAAGGCCTGGAGACGCAGACTGCGGTTGACTATGACGGCCTCGGACGCGCTGTCAAATCGACGGTCTTGGCTGGCAACGGCGTCGGCACCCCGTTGTTCTCCACGCTCACCGAGTACAACGGCGACCGGGTCACTGTCACCCCGCCCATCGGCGGAACGCCCACCACTGTCATAACCGACGCGGAAGGGCGTACCACCGAACTGCGTCAGTACAAGGCCGCAACGCCGACAGGGGCCTACGACGCCACCACCTACGGCTACGACAAGGCCGGCAACCTGACCAAGTTGACCGACCCTGTAGGCACCAGCTGGTCCTGGCTGTACAACCAGCTCGGTCAGCAGACGAAGGCGGTCGACCCCGACAGCGGAACGGCTGTCAAGGTCTACAACGACCGGGGCGAGGTCACTAGCACCACCGACGGGCGCGGTAGCACCATCGCCAATGTCTACGACAACCTCGGCCGCCTGACCGAGACCCGCAGCGGATCGGCCACCGGACCGCTGCTGACCTCGCAGGCGTGGGACCCGGCGGGCAACAAGGGTTTGCTGGCGTCCAGCACCCGCTACAGCACCGTCGGCGGGACCACCTACCAGTACACGACCGCCTACTCGCTGTTCGACGCCCTCGCGCGCCCGACCCGCACGACGGTCACGATCCCACCCGTCCCCGGGCAGGAAGCCTTCGCCGGCAACTACGTCAGCGGCACCATCTACCGCCTCGACGGCCAGGTCAGGACCGCCGTCTACCCGGCGGCCGGCAACCTTCCCAGCGAGTTGATGACGTTCAACTACGACACTCTGAACCGGCTCACCGGGGTCACCGGGACAGGCGGCTACACCTACCAGACAGGCCAGGACTACAGCCTCACCGGCAAGCCGGTACAGACGAAGCTCAACGGCACCGCCGGCAAGGAAATCCTGGTCACCAACACCTACGAGCGGGGAACCCAGCGCCTGGCAACCAGCCGCACCGACCGGTATGGCATCGCCACGCCCGCACGGGCCGCGGCCTACACCTACGACCAGGCCGGCAACGTCACCTCCGTCACCGACAACTCCAGCTCCGGCACCGACCGGCAGTGCTTCACGTACGACTACCTCGCCCGACTGACCGAGGCATACACCCCCAACACCGGCTCCTGCTCTGCCCCCGACGGCACCAAGCTCGGCGGCCCGGCGCCGTACTGGACCAGCTGGACCTATTACACCAACGGCACCCGGGCCACCGAGACCCGGCACGACACAAGCGGTAACACCGGGCAGGACTCCACCACTACCTACACCTATCCGGCGCCCACCGCAGCCCGCCCGCACAGCCTCACCTCCACCAGCACGATCACCGGTGCCGCCGGCACCCCCGTGGTACAGAGCTACGAGTACGACAGCACCGGCAACACCAGCGGTCGCCACCTCAAGCCGACCGGGAACCAGACCAGCGACCAGACGCTGACCTGGGACGCCGAGAACAAACTGACCCGGCTCGTCGACACGGTGAAGACCACCTCCGGCACCACCACTGCGACCACCAACAAAACCACCGACTACCTCTACGACGCGGGCGGCAACCGCCTGATCGGCCACACCCTCGACACCGCCAACCCGGCGGCCGAGAGCTGGACCCTCTACCTCGGCAACACCGAACTCAAACTGGCCAAGGGAGCCACCAAGGCAGCAGCTACCCGCTACTACCCGCTCGGCTCCGCCACCGCGATCCGCACCGACGACAACAAGCTCACCTTCCAGACCAACGACCACCACGGCACCGCCGAAGTCAACATCGACGCCGCCACCGGCGCGATGACCCAACGGCACTCCCTCCCCTTCGGAGCCACCCGTGGTACCGCCCCCACCACCTGGGCCGGCACCCGAGGCTTCCTCGGCGGCACCGACGAACCCACCGGCCTCACCCACCTCGGAGCCCGCGACTACGACCCCACCATCGGACGCTTCACCAGCGTCGACCCGATCATCGTCACAACCGACCCTCAGTCGCTCGCGGGGTACACCTACAGCAACAACAACCCACTCACCTTCAGCGACCCGAGTGGCCTCATGCTGAATTGCGGCGGCGAACTCGCGAACTGTCCTTCCTCCGGCACTGGCGGAGGCGCGGCACCTGGCGGAAGCCCTGACAGCGGCGGAAGTCTGGATGACGACACCGGCTGGACGAACATTTGGCCCGGCATCGACGTCGACAACACCTGGTCCGGAAAGTACGAATACACCAGGCGATTCTTCGAAAGGTTGGGCGCACAGGGCCGGACTCCCGATGATCTGGACCCGCGGCTCGGCAGGCCGGAACAGCAGTTTGGAACGCTTAGCGGCCTCAGGCAGGACGCCATGCTTCTCTGCGTGGGCATGAAATGCCCGAGCAGCATGTACAGCCTTGCCAGTTCGATTGCGACATCAGCGGCGGTCTATATATCGACCCAGAATGCTGGCAGCGAGCTCATGCAGTTGCTCGCTCCACAATTTCGAGGGCACCGGTTCGACAAATCACGCCGTGGCGGACTTGGCGACATCATTAAAAACGTCGCTTTGACTGCCCTTGGATGCGCCAACAGCTTCCCTTCCGGAACTCTAGTCCTCATGTCGGACGGTCAAACAAAAAAGATCGAAGACCTCGAACTCGGGGACGAAGTTCTTGCCACGGACCCCGAGACGGGGGAAACTGCAGCGAAGAAGGTGGACGCGACAATCGCCACCCCTGACGATCGCGAATTTACAACGATCACCCTCAGTGGCGATGGTTCCACGATTACCGCTACCGATCACCATCCTTTCTGGGTGGAAGGACGCCACGCCTGGATCGGAGCATCCGACATCAAGGCCGGCGACACGGTTCGCACCACCGACGGAGTTCTTGCCCGAGTGGAGGCGACGATGCCTCTGCTTGAAACGATGGAGGCATACAACCTCACCGTTCGGGACATTCACACGTACTATGTACTCGCTGGAAATACGCCGGTACTGGTGCACAACGTCGGAGAATGCCCTATAGATGGGGTTCCGCACGGCGCGATTGGCGAAGCGGCATCGCTTGATAGACTCCAGAACGGTGGATACACGGATATCACCCCACAGGTGAGATTCATCAACAGCAATGGCGATGTCTTCATTGCAGACTTCGTCGCGCGAACTCCGAATGGCAACTGGGTTGCTGTTGAATCCAAGGTGGGTGGAGCGACAGTGTCAGATCATCAAGCCGTCGGATACCCAGAGCTAACGAGCCGTGGGGTAATCCTCAATACGAGCAAGCTTGAACAGTATGGACTGAAAAAGGGCAGTACGGTGACGATGCCGCTGGAAATCGACCATTGGCAATGTGGCGTATGTAATCCGTGACAAGAAATGGGCTCGGAGTGCTTTGGCGCTCCGAGCCCGTTTTGTGGCTACTTATCTACCGCCAGGCGGGAAAGATCCACCGCGCAAGCGTCGATGGATGCGGCATAATGGGGGTCATGGCTACCAATGAGCAAGGGCGTTCGGCGACACATCTGGCTGAACGGTTGATCGAACTTGAAGGCCCCAAGGAAGTCCTTCTGGCTGCCGGAGAGTGGATGGCGTATCGGTTGGAGCGGGACGGCTTTCATTGGCTCAAGGGTCGAACTAGTTTGGAGCGTCGCCTTGATGGGCGACTTGAGCGCATGTGCCTCGAAGGCAGCCGCTGGAACAAGGCGGGAAAGTTGATCGAGTTCAGCATTGTGAGCCTGGAAGTCTTCGATGAAGGACTCAAAGCATGGAGGAAGTCCAATCCTGGCCTCACAGTTGAGCGTCCTGAATCTGTAGAGGGAATTGTTTGCGCCACCAGCTTCCTTGACATCTCGCGGGAGGCCAAGGCAATCGTCACTCTTCCTTCCAATAGGCTTGCAGTCGTCGATAGGCTGTGTGAACACGCAAGAGAGGTTGCATTGCCATGGTTCAGCTCCTCTGCGGCCCCTGAGAATTTGGCTGACGTGGTGCCAGACGCACTCCTCCGCCCAATCGGATTTGGGCAAGACCTGCTGGAGTTCCTAGTCAGCCGAGGATTCCACGGGGAAGCCAGGTCTCTGATTCAGCGAGTTATTTCTCTCGGTGCTTCGTATCACGATGCAATTTCCGAAGGCCGCGATATCGCCATTAGTGGCGGGCGTCCACACTGGCATTCTCCGCAGGCTCTAGGGTGGAGCGGCGAGGTCCTAGGTCTGCTCTGAAATTCGATCGATTTCAATATCCTGAATTCGTGTAGCGGCGCGCCAAAGGCCTCACCGGAATGCTCGTTCCGGTGAGGCTTCCGGGGTTTGAAGGCAGTGAGCATTTTCAAGGTGGCCACCGATCGGGTGACAGCCGGATGCTCGGAATGAGGGCAGAACGAACGATGTTCCCGGACGGTTGAGCGAGATTTCTAACATCTCAAATAATCAGCCAGGAACCCTCCTTGGTCACCTGTCCTGCCGCACTGGATTTGCCGCACGCGCGCGTCGAGTGGGTCACCATGCTCATCGTCACCCGCGAGGGTGACCAACGGTGCAAGCTCCGGCCGTCCCAGCGGGCCCTGGTCGCACTGGCGTACCCGCGCAAGCACGACACCCTCGCCCAGATCACCGCCGGCTTCCGGATCAGCGTCGGTACCGCCCGCGCCTACGTCCACCAGGTCACCGACCTGCTGGCCCGGAAGGCGCCCGGTCTGACGCGGGCCCTGCGCGACGCCGATGCGGAGTACGTCCTGGTCGACGGAACCCTCGCCGAGTGCGACCGCGTCGGCGACGGCCGCGCCGACCACTCGGGGAAGCACCGCCGCCACGGCGTCAACCACCAGGTCATCACCGGCCCGACAGGCAAGCTCGTGTGGATCTCCCGCGCCCTGCCGGGCTGCACCCACGACCTGACCGCCGCCCGCACCCGCCGCATCGTCAAGACCTGTATCCGGCTACGCGTCCTGGCCCTGGCCGACATGGCCTACACCGGCGCGGGTGGCACCTTCGCCGTGCCTACCAGACGCCCTGCCCGCAAGGAGTTGACCGTCGGACAGCGGTCGCTGAGCCGGGCCGACGCCCGGCTCCGTTACCCCGTCGAACGCGGCGTTGCCACCGTCAAGCGCTGGCGGATCTTCCGACATGCCAGTTGCAGCCCGAACTGGCTGACGTCAGCAGCCAAGGCAGTCCTCACCCTTGAGCTTCACCGCTGAAAAGGCTCGGTGTTCGGAGCGGTCTGGTTCACGGCCCCGCTGAAACTGCTGCCCCTCATCGCATCCCGCCTGAACCCCGGCGGCACTCTGGCCTTCTCGCAGCCCCCCCCCCCCCCGCCATCCCCGGAGCCTACGGCCCACAGGACATCTACACGGGCGGTTTCGCCGGAAGGGCGCTGTACACGTACCGCTACTCCTACACGCCCCGCAGATGGGCTGGCCTGCTACGGCACAGCGGCTTCGAGTCGGTGGACGCCACCGTGCTCGACGCCCCGACCGAGGGCCCTATCGGCACCCTGATCGTCACGGCACCACCCCGAGGCCCGAACCCCGATGATCGTGCTCGCCGTCGGCTACGGGGCGTCGGAGGGCACCATGGGCAAATGGCTCCGGAATTGGGAGGCCGCCCAAGGCCCGGTGGACAGTGACCTCCGCCCGGATCCAGCCGACTGCCGGCAGGCGTCCCCGCCGCGCTCGGTGCCACCGGCGACACCCTGGCGGTGCGGACCGTCTCCGCGATGTCCCGCACACCGCCGGCACCGTCCTCCAGCCGATCGATGGCGAGCGAGGGCTGCGGTGATCGCCAAGCTCACCTGACGCCCGCGCCCTGGTCCGCGCGGACGCGGTGACGGGCCGGGGTGGGGTCAGCCGCGGTGGCGGGTGATGAGGTGGAGGAGGTAGGCGCCGCCGAGGAGGCCGGTGAGGATGCCGACGGGGAGTTGGGTGGGGGCGAGGAGGCGTTGGGCGGCGAGGTCGGAGAGAGCAAGGAGGAGGGCGCCGAGGAGGGCGGCGGGGAGGAGGTTGGGGCCGGTGGTGCGGGTGAGGCGGCGGGCGGCCTGGGGGGCGATCAGGGCGATGAACGGGACCGGTCCGGCGGCGGCGGTGGCCGCGGCGGTGAGGGCGACGCCGATCAGCACCAGCCGGATCCGGACGGTCTCGGTGCGCACCCCCAGCGAGGCCGCCGTCTCCTCGCCCATCTCCAGCATCCGCAGCGGCCGCCCGAGCAGCAGCGCGCCGGGCAGCAGCACCAGCAGGGCGAGCGCGAGGGGCGTGCAGTGCTGCCAGCCGCGGGCGTTGAGGCTGCCGGTGAGCCATACCGCGGCGCTCTGGGCGTCGCTGAAGGAGGCCCGGGCGATCAGGTAGGCGTTGAGGGAGGCGAGCAGCGCGGAGACGCCGATGCCGACCAGGACGAGCCGGTAGCCGTGGGTGCCGCCGCGGCGGGCGAGCAGGTAGACCAGTAGCGAGGTGACGAGTCCGCCGACGACCGCGCCCCCGGCGACGTACGCGGCGCCGCCGCCGATCAGCAGGATGACGGTGAGCGCGCCGGTCGCGGAGCCGACGGTGAAGCCGATGACGTCCGGGCTGCCGAGCGGGTTGCGGGCGAGGCTCTGGAAGAGCGCCCCGGCGAGGCCGAGCGCGGCGCCGACCAGCAGCGCGGTGAGCAGCCTGGGCAGCCGGACGTCCATGACGATGTAGCGGTCGGCGCGCCGTCCGCCGCCGCCGAGGATGTCGAGGACGTCGCGCACGGGCAGCGGGTAGTCGCCCGCGGTGAGGCTCCACGCGGCGGCGCCGAGCAGCAGCACCAGCAGCAGCGCCCCGACGAGCGCGGCCCTGGGGTGCAGGCGCAGCGAGCGCCCGCCGGGCAGGGGGAGCGCCTTCGGGCGGTCAACGAGCTTGAGGAGAGTCACAGTTGGGCGATCCTCCGCCCGCGCACCAGCGCGATGAACAGCGGTGCGCCGAGGAACGCGGTGACCACGCCGACCTGGAGTTCGGCGGGCCGCAGCAGGAGGCGGCCGAGGATGTCGGCGGCGAGCAGCAGGACGGGGGCGAGGGTGGCGGAGAGGAGCATGATCCAGCGTTGGTCGGGGCCGCAGAGGTGGCGGGCGAGGTGCGGGACGGCGAGGCCGACGAAGGCGATGGGGCCGACGGCGGCGGTGGCGGCTCCGCACAGCAGGGTGATGGCGAGCAGGGCGAGCACGCGGGTGCGGGCGGGGTGCGCGCCGAGGGCGCGGCCGGTGTCGTCGCCGAGGGCGAGGGCGTCGAGGGGCCGGCCGAGCAGGAGGGCGAGCAGTCCGCCGGCGAGCAGGAACGGGAGGACCTGGCGGACGGCGGCGGCGTCGATGCCGGCGAAGGTGCCGATCTGCCAGTAGCGGAAGCGGTTGAGGGTGAGCGGGTCGAGCAGGATCAGCGCGTTGACGAACGCGGTGAGCACGGCGGTGACGGCGGTGCCGGCCAGCGCGAGGCGGGCGGGGGTGGCGGAGGCGCGGCCGCCGAGGAGTTGGACGAGGAGCGCGGCGAGGGCCGCGCCGAGCAGCGCGAACCAGACGAACGCGGGGAAGGTCCGCAGGTCGAACAGCGCGGTGCCGGCGGCGACGGCGGCCGCGGCGCCGCCGTTGATGCCGAGCAGGCCGGGGTCGGCGAGCGGGTTGCGGGTGAGCGCCTGCATGAGCGCGCCGGAGATGCCGAGCGCCGCGCCGACGGTGATGCCGAGCAGGGTGCGCGGGATCCGCGAGTGGTGGACCACGATCCAGTCCTCGGCGGTGGGTTCGCGGTGCAGCAGGACGTGCAGCACCTGCCCGGGGGCGATGGTGCGGGCGCCGACGCCGAGGGAGAGCACGGCGAGGACGGCCAGCACGGCGAGCGAGCCGAGCAGCCAGGCGAGCCGGCGCCCGGTGCGGCGGCGGGCGGGAACCACCGGAACAGGATCGGAGACGGCAGAGACGCGGTTGTTCATGCGTGCGGAGTGTGCTCGTCCTGGTGGTGGTCGTGGTTGGCGGTGCCGCGCCGCCAGTAGCCGTCCACGTCGACCTGGTGGCGGGTCAGCCCGCGGTCCTCGCGCAGGTGGCGGCGGATCGGGCGCAGCGTGAGGGCTTCGCCGGCCACCCAGGCGAAGCCGAGTCCGTCGGGCAACTGCGCGGCGCGGATGGCGCGTTCGAGCAGGTCGGTGGTGCCGGGGGCGGCGTCGCCGCGGTGCAGCCAGTGGACGGTGGCGTCGGTGCGGGTGGGGAGCGGCTGTTCGTCGGCCGGGCCGGGCACTTCGACGAAGGCGAGCACCTTGACGCCGTCGGGGAGTTTCTCCAGCCAGCGGGCGAGGGCGGGGAGGGCGGTCTCGTCGGCGCCGAGCAGGTACCAGTCGTGGACGTGGTCGATCTCCTCGGATCCGCGCGGGCCGAAGACGCCCAGGCGCATGCCGGGCCGGGCGGCGGCGGCCCAGTCGGAGCCGACGCCGGTGGCGTGCAGCACCATGTCGATGTCGAGTTCGCGGGCCTCGCGCCGGTAGTGGCGGACGGTGTAGTCGCGGGTGATGGGCTCCTCGGGGGCGTCCATCCAGGTGTCGTTCTCGACCACGGGTTCGACGGGCAGGTCGCGGCCGGGTGCGGGGAAGCAGAGTTTGACGTGGTCGGTGGGGGCCTGTTCGCAGAAGCCGTCGAGGGCGTCGCCGGTGAAGGTGACCCTGACCGTGCCGGGGGTGATCCGTTCGACCCGTTCGACGTCCAGCAGGCGGTACTTGAGCGGGTGGCGGACGATCCGCGGGCGCAGCGGCGTGGTCGTGGGGGCGGTGGTGGTCATGGGTCAGCCTGTTCGGTCGTGGTGGCCGGAGCAGTCGCGTGCCGCCGCCTCCTCGGGGAAAGGAGGGGGCGGCAGCACGCTTGGAGTTAGGTTAGCCTAACCTTTTCTTCGCGGGTAGTGGGGTCCGGGGTTGACGGGCCGTCATCAGCCGCCCGGCCGGAATCAGCCGCCCGGCCGTCATCGACCACCCGGCCCCCCGCGAGCCGCACCACCCGGGGCAGCCGGGCGATGGTCGCGGGGCGGTGCGCGATCACGATCAGCGTGCAGTGCGCGTGCAGTTCGTCCAGCGCGTGCTCCAGCCGGGCGGCCGTCGCCGGGTCGATGTCGGCGGTGGCCTCGTCCAGCACCAGCACGGCCGGGGCGGCGAGGACGGCCC
Organism: Kitasatospora sp. NPDC004531; assembly: GCF_053602195.1. Classification (NCBI taxonomy): domain Bacteria; kingdom Bacillati; phylum Actinomycetota; class Actinomycetes; order Kitasatosporales; family Streptomycetaceae; genus Kitasatospora; species Kitasatospora sp. NPDC004531. The sequence continues at coordinate 22,590 of NZ_JBSGDD010000011.1, forward strand.
GCACCACGCCGAGGATCTGCCGCTCCCCCGCCGACAGGCGCGCGCCGCGCAGGCCGACGTCGGCGTCGGGTCCGCCGAGCGCCGCCAGCCAGCGCGTCAGGCCGAGCCGGTCGACGGCCGCTTCGATCGCCGCCCGGTCCGGGGCGCCGCGCACCAGCGCCAGGTTCTCCGCGACGGTGCCGGTGACCAGGCGCACCTCCTGCGGCACCAGCACGATGCGGCTGCGCAGCTGCGCCTCGGGCAGCGCGGCCAGGTCGACGCCGGCGAACCGGACGGCGCCGGCGTCCGGGCGGTACAGGCCGCAGAGCAGTTTGGACAGCGTGGTCTTGCCGGAGCCGGTCTCGCCGACCACGCCGGTGCGGCTGCCCGGCGGGAAGGCGAGGCTGACGCCGTGCAGCTCCAGGCCGTCCGACCGGTAGCCGAAGTCGACGCCCTCGCACCGCAGTTCACCGTGCTCGGGCAGGCGGGGCAGCGGGTCGACGGGGCGGCCGGGGGCGGTGGCGGCGAGCAGGTCGAGCAGCCGGGCCAGGCCGGTGCGCGCGGTGGCGACCTCGCCGACCAGCTGCGACAGGTCGGTGAACGAGTCGAACAGGGTGCGGCTGGCGAGCACGAACACCACGACGGTGCCGACGCTCGCCGCGTCCTCGGTGACCAGCCGGCCGCCCACGGCGAGCAGCGCGACCAGCGTCAGGCCCTCGATCAGGCTGACCAGGTCGATCCGGTTCTCCACCCGCAGCGCGCGCCGGGCGGCCCGCACGGCCCGCCGGTTCTCGGCGTCGAAGCGGGCGGTCCAGCCGGGCAGGCCGCGCGAGGTCTGCAGCGCCTCCCTGGCGGTCAGGGTCTCGGTGAAGGTGGCGGCGACGGTCGCCTCGGCGCTCGCCTTGCCGCCGAACGCGGAGGCCGCGTCGCGCTGGAACCAGCGGGTGACCAGCAGCGTCGGCGGCACGAACACCACCAGCTGCACCAGCAGCAACTGCCAGGAGTACCCGGCCAGCACGGCCAGCGTGAAGCCGAGGGTGGCCAGCGCCGACACCAGGTTGCGCAGGTGCAGCCGGACGAACGCGGCCAGCGCCGCGACCTCGCCGGTGGCCCGGCGCAGCAGATCGCCGCTGCGGTGCGTCTCCAGGAACCGCAGTGGCGCGGTCGCGAGGTTCTCCACCGCCTGCTCGCGCAGCGTCCGCACCACCTCCTCGCCGCCCTTGATCAGCAGCAGCTCCCCCACCCGGGCCAGCCCCAACTGCACCACCCCGAGCACCGCCAGGCACCCGACGGCCCATCCGAGCCGCCCCCGGTCGCCCGCCAGCAGCCCGTCGGTGGCCAGCCCGACCAGCGGCGCGACCGCCACCAGCGCGGCCGAATCCGCCAAGCCGACCGCCAACGCCACCACCAGCCGCCCCCGATGCGGCCGCAGGTACGGCACGGCCCGCCGCAGCACACCGCGTTCGGCGGCCTCCTCGCGCAGCAACGGCTGTTCAGCCATGGGGGGCCTCCAGGGAAGTGGGATCGGACAGGAACGGGAGCGGCCCGTGCGGGAGGCTGCCCGGGGCCGTCAACTCCACGGTGCGGTCCGCGAGTTCGAGGACCGCCGGACGGTGGGTGGCGAACAGCAGGGTGCGGGTGCCGGCCGACCAGGTGCGGAGGTTGGTGAGAACGAGGGCCTCGGTGGTGGTGTCGAGCGCGGAGGTGGCGTCGTCCAGCAGCAGGACGGCGGGGTCGCCGAGCAACGCCCGTGCCAGGGCGAGGCGTTGGAGCTGGCCGCCGGAGAGGACGGTGCCGGATTCGCCGAGTTCGGTGGCGTAGCCGTCGGGCATGGCGGCCAGTTGGTCGTGCAACGCGGCGGTGCGGCAGGCCTGTTGGAGTTCGGCGTCGGAGAGGTCGCGGCCGAGCCGCAGGTTGTCGGCGACGGTGCCGGAGAGCAGCACGGGCCGCTGGGCGACGTGGGCGATGCGTTCGCGGACGCTGTCGAGGCGGGCGGCGCGCAGGTCGGTGCCGCCGTAGCGGACGGCGCCGCTGTCGGGGTCGTCGAGCCGGACGCCGAGCCGCAGCAGGGTGCTCTTGCCGGAGCCGGTCGCGCCGTGCACCGCGACGAACTCACCTGGTGCGACGGCGAGTTGGCAGGGTCCGAGGACGGTCCTGCCGTCCCGTTCGGCCGTGACGGCGGCGAACTCCAGCGCCCCCGAGGGAGGGAGGTCCACGCCGTCGGGCGACTCGCGGACGGTGGGCCGCAGGGACAGCGCCTCGTCGATCCGGGCGGCGGCCACGTCGGCCTGGCCGCGTTCCAGCAGCCGGTCGACCAGGACCCGGGTGGCGAGGGTGACGATGGCCATCCAGGAGGTGAAGGCGACCAGCCCGCCGATGGTCAACTGCCCGTCCAGCACGGCGAGTCCGCCGAGTCCGAGGCCGGCGGCGACGGCCATTCGCGGGACGAGCGGGGCGACGGCGGCCCAGCCGGCCTCGATCCGGGCGGCGGTGACGGTGCGCCGGGTGACCTCGGCGCTGGCCGCGTGGTGGCGGTCCACCAGGGGGCGGTGGCCGCCGGTGCCGCGCAGGCCGGTGCCCAGTTGCAGCAGGTCGGCGACGGCGTCGGCGCGGCGGCCGTGCGCGGTCGCCAACTCGGCGGAGGCGGCGGCGAATCGGCGCGGGTAGTGCACGTTGACCCAGACCAGGAACGGCAGCGTGGCCAGCGTGACCAGCAGCAGCCGGAGGTCCAGCGCGCCGATCGCGGGCAGCACGGTCAGGAAGGTGGTGCCGAGGACCACCCAGATCGCCAGGCCGTGCACCCACTCGCGGACCAGGTCGGTGTCCCGGGTGGCCCGCATCGCCAGGTCGCCGTGGCCGCGCTCGGCGAGCGCGGCGCGGTCCAGGCCGGACAGCTGCCGCAGCAGCCGCCCGCGCAGGTCGGCGCCGACCTTGGCGTCCGCGTACCCGGCCCAGTACTGCCAGCCGTAGAGCCCGGCGAACTGCACCAGGGCGGCGAGCGCGGTGGCGGCGGACCAGGTCGCCAGAGCGCGGCCGTCGTGCTGCTGGAGGCCCCGGTCGAGGGCCTGCTGGACGCACCAGGGGACGGCCAGCAGGGCGAGTTGGCGGATCGCGGCGGCGGCCATCGCGGCGGCGACGGTGGCCCGGTGCGGGCGCAGCGAGCCGCGCAGCAGGGCGCGGGCGCGGCGGCGACGTTCGGCGGGCAGAGCGCCGGGCGGCAGGTCGTCGTCGGCGAGCCGGTCGGCGGTGACGCCGTCGGGCTGGTCGGTGGGCGGATCGGTGGGCGCGGGCTGAGGGGTGGTCACGAGGTCGGCCATCCGTCGGGGGTGGTGGGGGAAGGGGGCGGCACCGGGACCGGGTGCCGCCCCCTCCGGGTGCGGGGTCAGGCGGTGCGGGCGATCAGACTGGCGGGCCGCAGGTCCGTCCAGTGGGCGTCGATGTACGCGGTGGCGCCCTCGCGGGTGTCCTCGCCGTGCACGGCGCGCCAGCCGGCCGGGATGTCGGCGAAGGCGGGCCACAGCGAGTGCTGGTTCTCGTCGTTGACCAGCACCAGGTAGCGGGCGTCGTCGTCCTCGAACGGGTTGGTGGCAGCCATGGATCGGTTCTCCTGATCGGTGGGAGGGGCAGGGGTCAGGCGGAGCAGGACGGGCGGCCGTCGAGGGCCGCCCCGACCAGCCGGTCCACCAGGTGGTCGGCGAGTGCCGCGACGGTCGGACGGGCCAGCAGGTCGGGCAGGCAGAGGTCCCCCTCGAAGTCGGCGCGCAGGCGCTGGAGCAGGTCCATCGCCAGCAGCGAGTGGCCGCCGAGGTCGAAGAAGTTCTCGTCGATGCCGACCTCGGGCAGGCCGAGCACCTCGGCGAACGCGGCGTGCACGGCCTGTTCGCTCGGGTACCGCGGCGCGCGCCGTTCGCCGTCGGCGGCGTGGTGCTCGGCGCGCGGCGCGGGCAGAGCACTGCGGTCGAGCTTGCCGTTGACGGTCAACGGCAGGGCGTCCAGGACCACGAAGGCCGAGGGCACCATGTAGGCGGGCAGCCTGGCGGCCAGCGAACGACGGATCGCCGAGGCCGAGATAAGGGTACCCTCACTTGGCACCAGGTAGGCCGCCAGGCGCTTCACCCCCGGCACGTCCTCCCGGACCACCACCGCTGCCTGCGCCACCTCCTGATGCTCGGCCAGCGCGTCCTCGATCTCGCCGGGCTCCACCCGGTAGCCGCGGATCTTCACCTGGTCGTCGGCGCGACCCAGGAAGTCGAGCAGACCGTCCGAGCGCCGACGCACCACGTCACCCGTGCGGTACATCCGCGCACCGGGCTCCCCGAACGGGTCCGCGACGAAACGCTCCGCCGTCAGGCCCGGACGGTTCAGGTACCCGCGCGCCAACCCGACGCCCGACACGTACAACTCGCCCGCCACGCCCACCGGAACCGGCCGCAGATGGCCGTCGAGGACGTGCGCCACGGTGTTCCGGATCGGCCGGCCGACGGTGGCCGTCGCCGAGTCCAGCGTGCCGCCGCCCAGCGTGTTGATCGTGTACTCCGTCGGCCCGTACAGGTTGTACCCCATCACACCAGGCGTCTCCGACAGCTTCGACCACAGCGACTCCGACACCGCCTCGCCGCCGAGCAGCACCAGCACCGGCCGGTGCCGCCCCTCGTCCAGCAGCCCGCACTCCACCAGCGCCTGCGCGTACGACGGCGTCACGTTGATGACGTCCACGGCGTGCTGCGCGCAGTACGCGGACAGCGCTTCCGCGTCCCGCCGCAGCGCCTCGTCCAGGACATGGACCTCGTGCCCCTCGACCAGCCAGAGCAGTTCCTCCCACGACATGTCGAAGGAGAACGAGACCGTGTGCGCGATCCGCAACCGCCGCCCGCCCGCCGACGCCACCACCGGCTCGAAGATCGCCTCCCGATGGTTCACCTGCATGTTCGTCAGACCCCGATAGGGCGTCACCACACCCTTCGGCCGGCCCGTCGAACCCGACGTGAAGATCACATACGCCGCCGCATCCGGCTCATAGGGGACGCGGAACGGCTCACCGGGCATGGCCGCCAACTCGGCCTGGATCGACGGCTCGTCCAGCAGCAGCCGGGGCACACCCGGAACGTCGGGCATCCGCGCCGAAGCGGCCTCGGTGGTGACCAGCACGACGGGCGCCGTCTCCTCCACCATCAACGCCAACCGCTCGGCCGGATAGTCGAGTTCGAGCGGCAGATACGCCGCACCGCACCGCAACACCGCGAACAACGCCGCCACCATGTCCAACGAACGCGGCAACCCCAACGCCACCACCCGCTCCGGGCCGGCCCCCCGCGCAGCGAACAACCGCGCCAACCCGTCCACCCTCGCGTCCAGTTCTGCATACGACCAGGACTGCGAACCGAACACCAACGCCGTCTCCCCCGGCACCAGCACCGCCCGCTCCGCCAACAACTCCGCCACCGAAGCCGACGGCACCCCACACCCCGTCGCACCCCACACCCCCAACAACTCCCGCTCACCAGACGTCAACACGTCCAGAGCGCCGATGCGGCGGTGCGGGTCGGCGGCGACCTGGGCGAGGACGGCGAGCAGGCGTTCGGCGAGGGCCTCGGCGGTGCTGCGGTCATAGCGGTCGGCGGCGTATTCGAGGGCCAGGTCGATGGTCTCGGTGGACGACAACTCCTCGAAGTTGAAGTCGAGTTCGAACTTGGCGGCACCGAGGTCGAACGGCAGGATCCGGCTCTCCAGGCCGAGCAGGCGGCCCGCCCGGCCGTCGTTGTGCTGGTAGCCGAGCATCACCTGGAACAGCGGGTGCCGGCCGGGCACCCGGGGCGGGTGGAGGGCCTCGACCAGGCGGTCGAACGGCAGGTCCTGGTGGGCGAACGCGGCGAGGTCGAACTCCCTTACTCGGCCGAGGAGTTCGGCGAATGTCGGGTTGCCGGACAGGTCGGTGCGCAGCACCACCGTGTTGACGAAGAACCCGACCAGGCTGTCGAGCCCGCTGTCGGACCGGCCCGCGACGGGTGCGCCGAGCGGGATGTCCTCGCCCGCGCCGAGCCGGTGCAGCAGGGTGGCGACGGCGGCCCGCAGCACCATGAACGTGGTGGTGCCGGTGGCCCGGGCGACCTCCCGCAGTCCCCGGTGCACGGCGGGCGGCACCTGCGCGTGGACCGTCCCGCCCCGGTGTGCGGCGACGGGGGTGCGCGGGTGGTCGGCCGGCAGCGCGAGCTCCTCCGGGAGGTCGGCCAACGCCCGCTCCCAGTGGTCGAGTTGGCGATCGGCGAGGCCGCCGGACAGCAGCTCCTGCTGCCACAGCGTGTAGTCGGCGTACTGGACGGGGAGCGGCTCCAGCTCCGCGCCGCCGTACGCGGCGGTGAGGTCGTCCACGAACGCGTTCATCGACCATTCGTCGCCCGCGATGTGGTGGAAGAGCAGCACCAACACGTGCTCCTCGGAGCCGAGTTCGAGCACGGTGACCCGCAGCGGGCGTTCGGTGGCCAGGTCGAAGCCGCGCCGGACGGCGGCCTGCACCTCCGCGTCGAGCGCGGACTCGGCGACCGGCCGCAGCTCGATCGCCTCGGCGGCGGTCGGCGCGTCCAGCAGGTGCTGGAAGACCGAGCCGTCGCGTTCGACGAAGACGGTGCGCAGGCTCTCGTGGCGGGTGCTGACGGCGCGGACGGCGGCGCGCAGCGCGGCATGGTCGAGCGGGCCGGTGACCCGGACCACCAGCGGCACGTTGTAGGTGGCGCCGTCGCCGTCCAGGTTCTGCAGGTACCACATGCGGCGCTGGGCGTGCGAGAGCGGCAGGTCGGCGGGGCGGGGGCGGCGGGTCAGTGCGGGGCGCTGCTCGCCGGCGGTGCCGGTCAGGCGGTGGGCCAGGTCGGCGGGGGTGGGGGCCTCGAACAGGTCGCGGACCGTCAGGGCGGCGCCGAGCACGGTCCGGACCCGGGCGATCAGCCGGGTGGCGAGCAGCGAGTGGCCGCCGAGGTCGAAGAAGTTCTCCTCCGGTCCGACCTCGGTCAGGCCGAGCACCTCGCCGAACGCGCCGCACAGGATCTCCTCCCGCGCATCCCGGGGGGCGCGCTCGGCGGGGCCGCTCGGCGGGGCGGGCAGGGCCCTGCGGTCGAGCTTGCCGTTGACGGTCAGCGGCAGGGCGTCCACGGTGACCAGCGCGGACGGCACCATGTACTCGGGCAGGCGGGCGGCGAGGCGGGCGCGCAGCTCGGCGGTGTCGAGGCCGTTCGCGGTCGGCACCAGGTAGCCGACCAGGCGCTTGACGCCCGGGGTGTCCTCGCGGACCACCACCGCCGCCCGGGCGACGCCCTCGTGGGCGGCCAGCGCGTCCTCGATCTCGCCCGGTTCGATCCGGTAGCCGCGGATCTTCACCTGGTCGTCGGCGCGACCCAGGAAGTCGAGCAGACCGTCGGCACGCCGGCGCACCACGTCACCCGTGCGGTACATCCGCGCACCCGGCTCCCCGAACGGGTCCGCGACGAAACGCTCCGCCGTCAGGCCCGGACGGTTCAGGTAGCCGCGCGCCAACCCGACGCCCGACACGTACAACTCGCCCGCCACACCCACCGGAACCGGCCGCAAGCAAGCATCGAGAACGTGCGCCACGGTGTTCCGGATCGGCCGGCCGACCGTGGCCGTCGGCGAGTCGAGCGTGCCGCCGCCCAGCGTGTTGATCGTGTACTCGGTCGGCCCGTACAGGTTGTACCCCATCACGCCAGGGGTGTCGGACAGCTTCGACCACAGCGACTCGGACACCGCCTCGCCGCCCAGCAGGACCAGCACCGGCCGGTGTCGCCCCTCGTCCAGCAGACCGCACTCCACCAGCGCCTGCGCGTACGACGGCGTCACGTTGATGACGTCCACGGCGTGCTGCGCGCAGTAGTCCGCCAGCCCCTGGGCGTCGCGGCGCAACTCCTCGTCGAGGACGTGCACTTCATGGCCTTCGACCAGCCAGAGCAGTTCCTCCCACGACATGTCGAAGGAGAACGAGACCGTGTGCGCGATCCGCAACCGCCGCCCGCCCGCCGACGCCACCACCGGCTCGAAGATCGCCTCCCGATGGTTCACCTGCATGTTCGTCAGACCCCGATAGGGCGTCACCACGCCCTTCGGCCGACCCGTCGAACCCGACGTGAAGATCACATACGCCGCCGCATCCGGCTCGTACGGCACCCGGAACGCCCCGGAGGGCATCGCCGCCAACTCGGCCACCACGGAGGGATCGTCGAGCAGCACGGTGGCGGGATACTCGGGCATCCGCGCCGAAGCGGCCTCGGTGGTGACCAGCACGACGGGCGCGGTCTCCTCCACCATCAACGCCAACCGCTCAGCGGGATAGTCGAGTTCCAGCGGCAGATACGCCGCACCGCACCGCAGCACCGCGAACAACGCCGCCACCATGTCCAACGAACGCGGCAACCCCAACGCCACCACCCGCTCCGGACCGGCCCCCCGCGCAGCGAACAACCGCGCCAACCCGTCCACCCGAGCATCCAACTCCGCATACGACCACGACTGCGAACCGAACACCAACGCCGTCTCCCCCGGCACCAGCACCGCCCGCTCAGCCAACAACTCCGCCACCGAAGCCGACGGCACCCCACACCCCGTCGCACCCCACACCCCCAACAACTCCCGCTCACCACACGTCAACACGTCCAGGCTGCGGACGGGCCGGTCGGGGTCGGCGGTGAGCTGGGCGAGCAGCATGATCAGGCGCTCGGCGTGCTGTTCGATCTCGTGGCGGTCGAAGACGTCGGGGCGGTACTTCCACTCGAAGGTGAGGGCCTCGCCGGGGTTGGTGATGAAGATCAGCGGGAAGTGCGCGGCGTCCACGTCCTCCACCTCGCGGACGCCGAGGCGCTCGCGCAGGTCGGCGCGGGCGGGCTCGTCGGCGGGGGTGTTGCGGAGCACCTGGAGGGTGTCGAAGAGGCGGCCGAAGCCGGTCTCGCGCTGGATGGCTCCCAGGCCGGTCTGGTGGTGCGGCAGCAGGGCGGCCTGCTCGTCCTGGTGGCGGGCGAGGAACGCGGCGACGCTCTCCGCCGGGTCGAGTGCGGCCCGCACGGGGACGGTGTTGAGGAACATGCCGATGGTGCCGTCGATGCCGGGCAGTTCGGCGGGGCGGCCGGACACGGTCGCGCCGAACACCACGTCCTGCCGGTTGGTCAGTCCGGCGAGCAGCAGCGCCCAGGCGCCGGACAGCACGGTGTTCAGGGTCAGGCCCCGGACCCGCGCCAACTCACCCAGTTCATAGGTGAGTTCGCGTCCGAGGCGGGCGGTGACGGACTGCGGGAGCAGCCCGGCGCGTTCGCGGGCGCCCGGGGCGAGCAGGGTGGGCCCGTCGAGTCCGGCGAGGGCCCGGCGCCAGGCGTCCTGGTCGGCGGCGGTGTCGCGGGCGGCGAGCGAGCGCAGGAACTCCCGGTAGGGCAGCGCGGGTCGGGCGACCGGCAGCCCGGCGCAGCGGCCGAGCAGCTCCTGCAGGAACAGGCCGGAGGACCAGCCGTCCCAGAGCAGCGCGTGGTTGGTGAGCAGGATGCGCTGCCCGCCGTCGGGGGCGAGCACGGACAGCAGGCGCAGCAGTGGCGGCTTGGCGAGGTCGAACCGGGTGGCGGCCTCGCGTTCCACCAGTTCGGCGAGCCGCTCGGTGAACTGCTGCTCGGTGAGGTGGGACAGGTCGAGTTCGGTGAGCGGCACGTCCACGGCGCGCGGGACGAACTGGAGGGGCCGGTCGGGGCCGGCCGGCAGGAAGCCCGCGCGCAGGTTGGGGTGGGCGTCGAGGACGGCGGTGACGGCGGCGCGCAGGGTGTCGAGCGGGAGGCGGCGGTCGAGGGTGATGACGTCGCGGGCGGTGTACACGTCCACCGCGCTGTCGTCGTACTCGGCCTCGAACAGCAGGCCTTCCTGGAGCGGCGACACCGGCCAGATGTCCGCGATCTCCAGGTGCGGCGCGGCGGCCCGGACGGCGGCGTGCTCGGCGTCGGTGGCGGCGGGCAGTTCGGGGAGTTCGGGCCGGGCGGCGGCGGCTTCGCGACTGTCGGCGAGGGCGGCCAGCGCGGCGGGGGTGCGTCGTTCGAAGACGTCGCGGGGGCTGAGGGTGAGTCCTTCGGCGCGGGCGGCGCCGATCAGCCGGATCGAGGAGATCGAGTCGCCGCCGAGCCGGAAGAAGTCGTCCTCCGGGCCGGCTTCGGGCAGGCCGAGCACCTCGCCGTACAGCGCGCACAGCAGGAGTTCGGTCGGGGTTTCGGCGGCGCGCGAGCCGCCGGTGGCGCCGAAGTCGAGGGCGTCGTCGGGCAGCGCCGTGCGGTCGAGCTTGCCGTTGACGGTCAGCGGGAGGGCGTCGAGCACGGCGAACGCGGAGGGCACCATGTAGGCGGGCAGGCGGGCGGCGAGGTGCTCGTGCAGTTCGGCGGGGTCGGGGCGGTCGGGGCCGGCGGGCACCAGGTGGGCGACGATCCGGTCCACCGGGCCGCGCCGGACGGTCACGGCGCACTGCGCGACGGCCGGGTGGGCGGCCAACTCGGCCTCGATCTCGCCGAGTTCGATGCGGTAGCCGCGGATCTTCAGCTGTTCGTCGGCGCGGCCCAGGTAGTCGAGGCCACCGTCGGCGCGCCGTCGCACCAGGTCGCCGGTGCGGTACATCCGGCTCCCGGGCCCGCCGAACGGGTCGGCGACGAACCGGCCCGCCGTCAGCCCTGGCCGGTGCAGGTAGCCGCGGGCCAACTGCACGCCCGCCAGGTACAGTTCGCCCGGCGCGCCGGCCGGCACGGGCCGCAGCAGGGCGTCCAGGACGTACGCCCGGCCGCCGGTGAGCGGGCGGCCGACGGTGGGCGTGGCGCTGTCTGCGAGGTCGGCGACCAGGGCGTCCACGGTGAACTCGGTCGGCCCGTAGTAGTTCAGCGCCGTCACGCCGGGCTCGGCGCGCAGCCGCGTCCACAGCGCCTCGGGCAGCGCCTCGCCGCCGAGCAGCAGCACCGGCGGGCGGTGTGCGCCCGACAGCAGTCCGCTGTCGAGGAGTTGGGCCGCGTAGCTGGGGGTGACGTCCAGCGCGTGGATGCCCGCCGCGCGGACGTACTCGACCACCGCTTCGGCGTCGCGGCGGTCGGCCTCTGCGAGCAGGTGCAGTTCGTGGCCGCCGAGCAGCCAGATCAGCTGCTCCCAGGAGGAGTCGAAGGAGAACGAGGCGGTGTGCAGGGCCTTGATGCGCTGTTCGCCGGTGGCGGCGAGGGCGTCGGCGAACTCGCGGCTCAGGTGGTCCTGGGCGAGGTTGGCCAGGCCCGCATGGGTGAGCAGCACGCCCTTGGGGCGGCCGGTGGAGCCGGAGGTGTGGATCACGTACGCGGCCTGCGCGGGGTCGATCGGGCCGCCGCGTTCCTCGTCGGTGACCGGCCCGGCGGGCAGCGCGTCGAGTTCGGCGAGGGTCGCCGGGTCGTCGAGCAGCACGACGTTCGCCGCCGGACGCTCGGGCAGCCGGGCCAGTACGGCGCGGGTGGTGAGCAGCACGGCCGGGCGGGCGTCGGCCAGCAGGTCGGCCAGGCGGCGGTCGGGGTGGTCGAGGTCCAGCGGCAGGTAGGCGCCGCCGGCCCGCAGCACCGCGAGCAGCGCGGTGACGGCCTCGGTGGAGCGCGGCAGGGCAAGGGCGCAGATCTGCTCGGCGCGCAGTCCGCGAGCGAGCAGCAGGCGCGCCAACGTGTCGGTGTCGGCGTCGAGTCGGCCGAATGTGCGGTCTGTCGGACGGCCGTCGAGGGCCGGGCCGACCAGGGCGCGCGCGTCGGGCGTGTCCTCGGCCCGGGCGCGCAGCAGGTCGTCCACGCCGGGCGGTGGCACGGCGGGCAGGGCGGGGCCGGTGATCGCCGGCTGCTCGGCGGGGGTGAGCAGGTCGAGGCGGGCGAGCGGGGTGTCCGGGTCGGCGGCGAAGGCGTCCAGCAGGGCGCAGAACCGTTCGACGACCGTGGCGGCCTGCTCGGCGTCGAACACGTCCGGGCGGTACTCGAGTTCGAGCCGCAGGTCGGCACCGGGCAGCAGGGTCAGGCCGAGCGGGTAGTGGGTGGCGTCGCGGGCGCCGAGCGCGGTGACGGTCGGGCCGTCGCCCTGCGCCAGCCGGGCCTTCAGCTCCTCGCCGCCGCCCCGGTAGTTCTCCACCACGAGCAGCGTGTCGAACAGCGGGCCGCCCACGCCCGCCGCGCGCTGGACGGCGGCCAGGCCCAGGTGCTGGTGGTCCATCAGGTCGGCCTGCGCACGCTGGACCTCGGCCGCGGCGACGGCCAGGGTGTCGGTGGCCCCGGGGCGGACGCGAACGGGCACCGTGTTGATGAACAGTCCGACCATCTGCTCGGCGCCCGGCAGATCCTCCGGCCGGCCCGAGACCGTGGTGCCGAACACCGTGTCCGTGGTGCCGGTGAGCGCGCCCACCAGCACCCCCCACAGCGTGTACGCGACGCTGCCGAGGGTCAGCCCCCGGCTGCGGGCGGCGGCCGTGAGCCGGGCCGTCAGCTCCTCCCCCGCCTCCCGGGTGACCAGGCCGGGCTCCACGGCGCCGGCCCCGGCGACGGCGGGGGCCACCGGGTGGGGGGTGTCGAACCCGTCGAGGGCCGCCGCCCAGGCCGCCTCGGCGGCGGCGGTGTCGCGGCCCGCCAGCACGGCCAGGTGATCGCGGTAGGGGCGGACGGGCGGCAGCTGCTCGCCCCGGTACAGCGCGAGCAGCTCACGCACCACGATCGGCATCGACCAGCCGTCCAGCAGCAGATGGTGGCACGTCAGCACCAGCCGGGACCGGCCCTCGCCCGTCCGCAGCAGAGTGAACCGCAGCAGCGGCGGCACATCGAGCTCGAACGGGCGCCGCCAGTCCTCGTCCATCGCCGCCTGAACGTCCGCCTCCTGACGGTCCGTCAGATCCAGGACCCGAAGCGGGGTCGGCACGCTCCGCTGCACGAACTGCACCACGTCCTGCGGGTCCTCGTACCAGAAGCCCACCCGCAGGTTCGCATGCCGCACCAGCAGCGCGTCGACCGCCCGGGCGAGCCCGGTCTCGTCCAACTGCCCGTCCAGGTCCAGGTACGACTGCACGACGTACACGTCCCGCGCCGCGTCGTCGTACAACGCGTGGAACAGCAGCCCCTCCTGGAGCGAGGACAGCGGATACACGTCCTCCAGTTCCGAAGGCGAGGCGCTCGGCTGCTGCGGGTCGTCGTGCGGGGTGAAGTCGTTCATCTCGGCTTTCTCGGTTCCAGGGGAGGAAGAATGGGGGCGGAAGGGTGCTAAATCAGGGGCGATTCACCGCTGGCGGCCCCGCAGCTTGGACTGCAACCGCTCCAACTGCCGCTCCTTGAGCGACACCAGCGACAGGTCCGCGACGCTCAGCTCGGCCGCCGCCACCACGCCCAGCGCAGCCAGCCACGCGTCCGCGATCGCGGCGACCTCCGGCTCCGTCAACAGGGCGTCCGGCCAGGCGAGTTCGACCGTCAGCACCGGCCGCCCGTCGCCGTCCGCCGCGATCACCGCGTCGATCTCCAGCGGGTACCCGACCGGCATCGCCGGGTCCGGTCCGGCGCCCGCCGCGACCGCTTCGCGTTCCGCCGCCGGAGCCGGCGGCCAGGCGTCGAGCGCCACGCCGGGCCGGTCCGTCCGCCCCCGGTAGTTGAACAGGACCGACGACCGGGGGCCCGCTGCGAGCAGCGGGGCCGTCTGCGCGTTGAGGTGGCGCAGCAGGCCGTGGCCGAGTCCCTTCGCGGGGGCGGCCCGGAGCTGCTCCTTGACCCGCCGGAGCGTGTCCGCGGCCGCGACGCCGCTCAGGTCGAGCCGCACGGGGTGCACGGTCGTCAACCACCCCACCGTGCCCGACAGATCGAGGGCGTGTCCGCCCCGCCCGTGCCCCTCCAGGTCGACCTGGACGGTCGGCGCCGCGTCGGGGTGGACGCGGCCGATGCCCAGGACCAGCCCGGCCAGCAGCGCCTCGTCGACGCCGGTGCCGGGCAGCGTGAGCAGCGGCGCGGTGCGCTCGGCGGGCAGGGTGCGCCGGACGGTCCGCAGGGTGGCGACGGTGTCGCGGTGCGGGTCGGCGACGAGCCGGGCGAGCGGCCCGGCCGGGCCTGCCAGGGCGTCGCGCCAGTAGGCGGTCTCGGCCAGTTGCGCCCGCTGCCGGGCGTGCGCGTGCAGGTGCTCGGCCCAGGCGTGCAGGGTGACCGGTTCGGGTGCGAGTGCCGGTCGGCGGCCGGCCGCCGCCTCCCGGTGCGCGGCGGCCAGCCGGGGCAGCAGGATGCGCCAGGAGACGCCGTCCACGGCCAGGTGGTGCACGGTCAGCAGCAGCCTGCCGTCCGTGTCGTCGCCGGCGTCGAACCAGACCGCGCGCAGCATCCGGCCGGCCGTCGGATCGAGCGCGTCGGCGGCCCGGTCCGCCTCGGCCGTCAGCGTCTTCGCGTCGACGCCTCCGGGAGCGGGGACGCGGCGCAGCAGCTCGGGGTCGGCTGCGGCGGGCAGCGTTTCCTGCGTCCACAGCCCGTCCGTGGTGTCGAGCCGCAGCCGCAGCGCGGGGTGGGCCCGCACGAGCGCGTCGAGTGCGGCGCGCAGCGGCTGTTCGCCGAGCCCGCCGGGGACGTTCAGCAGCACCGACTGGTTGAACCGCCGTACCGGGCCGCCGCGTTCGCGCAGCCAGTGCACGATCGGCAGCAGCGGCACGGGGCCGTCCACCGGCCCGGCAGGGGCGGCCCCGACCACGGCCCTCCCCGTCGCAGCGGCGAGCGCCGCCGGTGTGGGGTGCTGGAAGACGTCCTTCGCGCTGATCGCGTACCCGGCGGCGCGCGCCCGGCTCACCAGTTGCAGCGACACGATGCTGTCGCCGCCCAGCGCGAAGAAGTTCTCCTCCTCCCCCACCTCCGGCAGTCCGAGCACCTCCGCGAACACCCGCGCCAGCCCGGAACCCGCCCGAGCCGCAGCGGGAACGGCGGCGGCGCGCCCGGGTGCGGGCAGGGCCTTGCGGTCCAGCTTGCCGTTGACGGACAGCGGCAGCGCGGCGAGTTCGACCACCGCGGACGGCACCAGGTGCTCGGGCAGGGTGGCGGCGAGCGCGGCCCGCGCCCGATCGCCTGCGCCGGCGCCCGGGCCCTCCGCCGGCACCACGTACCCGATCAGCTGCTTCGCGCCGCTGTCGGCCTGCCGCACCGTCGCGGCGGCCGCCGCGACGCCCGGCACGGCGGCCAGTGCGGCTTCCACCTCGCCCAGCTCGATCCGGAACCCCCGGATCTTCACCTGGTCGTCGGTCCGCCCCAGGTACTCCACGCTGCCGTCCACCCGGTACCGCACCAGATCACCCGTGCGGTACATCCGCTCACCCGCACCCCCGAACGGATCGGCGACGAACCGGCCCGCCGTCAACCCCGGCCGCCCCAGGTACCCGCGCGCCAACTGCACACCCGCCACGTACAGTTCACCCGCCACCCCGACCGGACACGGCCGCAACCGCCCGTCCAGCACGTACAGCCGGGTATTCCACACCGGCCGACCGATCGGCACGGCGCCGGCGGCCGCCCAGGCGCGGTGGTGGGTGACGTCGACGGCCGCCTCGGTGGGGCCGTACAGGTTGTGCAGTTCGATCTGCGGCCACAGCGCGAGGAAGCGGTCGACGGCGGCGGCGGGCAGCGCCTCGCCGGAGCAGAACACCCGGCGGACGGCGGCGAATTCGCGGCGCAGCGTGTCGTCGGCCTCGGCGGCGGCGGTGAACGCGGCGAGCATGGACGGGACGAAGTGGCAGGTGGTGATGCCTGCGCGGGCGGCCAGGGCGGCCAGGTACTGGGGGTCGCGGTGGCCGCCGGGGCGGGCGAGCACGACGCGGGCGCCGACCGTCAGCGGGAGGAAGAACTCCCAGACGGAGACGTCGAATCCGGCGGGCGTCTTCTGCAGCACCCGGTCGTCCGCGCCGATGGCGTACAGCTCGCGCATCCACTCCAGCCGGTTGACGATCGCCCGGTGGGTGACCACCACGCCCTTGGGGCGGCCGGTCGAGCCGGAAGTGTGGATGACATACGCGGCATGGTCCGGCCCGGCCTCGGCGGGCACCGCGTCCGCCCCGGCGGCGTCGACCGGGAGCACCGGCACGCCCGCCACGGCGGGTACGGCGTCCTGCTGCCCGGGCAGCGTGAGCACGCACACCGGACGGGCGTCCTCGATCGTCCCGGCGAGCCGCTCGGCGGGGTAGTCGGTGTCCAGCGGCAGGTACGCGGCACCGGCCCGCAGCACGCCCAGCAGGGCGACCATCAGCTCGGTGGAGCGCGGCACGGCCACCCCGACCACGGCGTCGGGCCCGGCCCCGACCGACGCCAGTGCGGACGCCAATGTCCCGGCGCGTGACCAGAGTTGACGATACGTCAATTCAGAGTTCTCGTACGAGACCGCCACCGCGTCCGGCGTCGCGGCGACCCGCTCGGCGATCCGCGAGACCAGCGTGCCTTCGCGCACCGCGATGGCGGTGGCGTTCCAGTCGCCCGCCAGGCCGCGCGCCTCCTCCTCCCCGGTCGGCTCGATCCGGGCGACGGGCTGCCCGGGGTCGGCGAGGGCCTGGGCGAGGACGCGCAGCAGCCGGGCGCCGAAGAGGCGGGCGGTGGCGCGGTCGAAGAGGTCCTCGGCGTGGATGACGGTCAGGTCGGTGCGGCTGCCGTCGGCGGACTCGACGAAGGTGAAGGCCAGGTCGAAGCGGGCGGCGTGCACGGGGTCGGGCAGCAGCGCGGTGCGGGCGCCGAGCAGCCGGTCGAGGCCGGCGGCTTCCTTGCGGTACTGGACCATGACCTGGAACAGCGGGTGCCGGCCGAGCGTCCGCTCGGGGTTGACCAGCTCGACCAGCCGGTCGAACGGCAGGTCCTGGTGGGCGAGCGCGCCCAGCACGGTCTCCTTGGCGCGGGCCACGAGCTCCTCGAACGTGGGCTCGCCGGACAGGTCGTGGCGCAGCACCAGCGTGTTGACGAAGAACCCGACCAGCTGTTCCAGCGCCTCGTCGCCGCGCCCGGCGACGGGCGCGCCGAGGGCGACGTCCGCCGTCCCGGCGAGGCGGCCGAGCAGCAGGGCGGCGGCGGCCTGCACCACCATGAACGGTGTGGCGCCCGTCCGGCGGGTCAACTCGCCGATCGCATCGTGCAGTTCACCGGGCAGCGGGAGCCGGACGGCGCCGCCCCGGCCGCTGGCCTCGGCGGGCCGGGGGCGGTCGGTGGGCAGGGTCAGCTCGGCGGGCAGGGCGGCGAGGCGGTCGGCCCAGTAGGCGGCCTGCGGGTCGGTCGGCTGCTCGGCCTGCCAGAGCGTGTGGTCGGCGAACTGGAGTGGCAGCGGCGGCAGTTCGGGTGCGCGCCCGGCCAGCCGGGCCGTGTACGCGGCGTCCAGGTCGCGCAGCAGCACGCCCTCGGACCACTCGTCGGCGGCGATGTGGTGCAGCGCCACGCTGAGCACGTGCCGTCGCGGACCGGCGCTCAGCAGTGTCGCCCGCACGGGGAGGTCGGCGGTCAGGTCGAAGACGTGCGCGCCCGCCGCGGCGGCCTCGACGTCCAGCCGGTGCCCGGCCACTTCCCTTGCCTCGAAGGGCAGTTCGGCCTGCTCGGGCGGCAGGATCCGCTGGTGGGGCTGGCCGTCGTGCTCGGTGACGACGGTGCGCAGCGCCTCGTGCCGGGCCAGCACGTCGCCGAGGGCGAGGCGCAGCGCGTCGGCGTCCACGGGGCCGTCGATCCGCAGCGCGCACGGGATGGTGTAGGCGGTGGACGGGCCCTGGAGGCGGTCGAGGAACCACAGGCGGGCCTGGGCGGGGGAGAGCGGAATGCGGGCGGGCCGGGGGCGGGCGGCGGGGGCGGTACGGGCGGCGGGCGCGGCGGCGTCCAGGCGGGCGGCGAGCGCGGCGGCGGTGCGGGTCTCGAACAGGGCCCGGATGGCGACCTCTTGGCCGAGGGCGGCGCGCAGCCGGCCGACCACGCGGGTGGCCAGCAGGGAGTGGCCGCCGAGGGCGAAGAAGTCCTCCTCGACGCCGACGGCGGGCAGGCCGAGCACGTCGGCGAACACCTGGCACACCAGGTGCTCGTGGGCGGTGGCCGGGGCGCGGCCGGCGGGTGCCGCGAAGGCGTCGGCGGCGGGCTCGGGCAGAGCGTGCCGGTCGAGCTTGCCGTTGACGTTCAGCGGCAGCGCGGGCAGCGCCACCAGGGCGGCGGGGACGAGGTGTTCGGGCAGCGCCTCGGCGAGGGCCGTGCGCAGCGCGGCCGGGTCGGCGTCCGTGCCCGCAGCCGGGACGAGGTAGCCGACCAGCCGCTTGCCGCCGCCGGGCGCGGGCCGTGCCACGACGGCCGCCCCGGCGACGCCGGGCAGCGCGGCGAGGGCGGCCTCGGCCTCGCCGGGTTCGACCCGGAAGCCGCGGATCTTCACCTGGTCGTCGTCGCGGCCCAGGTAGTCGAGGCTGCCGTCGGCACGGTGCCGGGCCAGGTCGCCGGTGCGGTACATCCGGGCGCCCGGTGCGCCGAACGGGTCGGCGACAAAGCGGCTCGCGGTGAGCGCGGGCCGGTTGCCGTAGCCGCGCGCCAGGCCGGGGCCGGCGATGTACAGCGCGCCGACGGCGCCGGGCGGCACCGGCCGCAGCCGGGCGTCCAGCAGGTAGCAGCGGGTGTTGCCGATCGGCGTTCCCACGAACGGGGTCGGGCTGTCGGCGAGGTTCGCGCCGAGGGTGTCGACGGTGTATTCGGTGGGGCCGTAGAAGTTGTGGCCGAGCACGCCGGGCGTCTGCCGCAGCCGGGTCCACAGGGTGTCGCCGACGGCCTCGCCGCCGACCAGGAACAGCAGCGGCCGGTGCGCGGGGTCGTCCAGCAGGCCCCACTCGACGAGCTGCGCGCCGAACGACGGGGTGACGTCCAGGGTGTCGATCCGGTCCCGCACCAGGCGGGCCGCGAGGGCCTGCGGGTCGCGGCGCAACTCCTCGCCGTAGACGTGCAGTTCGTGGCCGAGCAGCAGCCACAGCAGCTGCTCCCAGGAGGAGTCGAAGGAGAACGAGGCGGTGTGCGCGGCCCGCAGCCGCCGCCCGCCGGCCGCGGCGACGGCCCGCGCGAAGACCGTACTGCCGTGGTGCTCCAGCAGGTTGGCCAGGCCGCGGTGCGGCACCAGCACGCCCTTGGGGCGGCCGGTGGAGCCCGAGGTGTGGATGACGTACGCCAGGTGGTCGGGCTCGGGGCGGACGGGTTCGGCGTCCAGCGTGCCGAGCTCGGCGAGCGGGACGGCGCCGAGCTCGGACTGCGCCAACACCGGCCGCCGGTCGGCTAGTTCGGCGGTGGTCAGGGTCAGCAGCGGCGCGGCGTCCGCCAGCATGAGGGCGATCCGCTCGTCGGGGTGGTCGAGGTCGATCGGCAGGTAGGCGCCACCTGCGGCGAGCACCCCGAGCAGCGCGGCGACCAGGTCCGCCGAGCGCGGCAGGGCGAGCGCCACCACCGTGTCGGGCCGGACCCCGAGCGCGGCCAGATGGCGCGCGAACAGGTCGACCTTCCCCGCCAGTTGACGGAACGTCAGGCTTTCCGACCCGCTGACCACGGCCGTTTCCTCGGGGTGGGCGGCGGCGGTGGCGCGGAAGGCGTCCACCACGGTGCCGGCCGGCACGGGCCGGTCGGTGGCGTTCCACTCGACCAGCACGGTGTGCCGCTCCGCCGCCGCCAGCACGTCCAACTCCCCCACCGGGGTGGCGGGTTCGGCGGCGATCGCGGCGAGCAGGCGCAGCAGGCGGGTGCCGATGGCGGCGGCGCGGTCGGCGGTGAACACCTCGGGCCGGTACTCGACGGTCAGCCGGGGGTGTTCGCCGGGCAGGGTGAGCACGGTCATCGGGTAGTGGGTGGCGCCGCGGTTGCCGATGGCGGTGACGCGCAGGCCGTCGGCGGTGAGCTGCCCCGGGTCCATCGGGTAGTTCTCGAAGACCAGCAGGGTGTCGAACAGGGTGCCGTGTCCGGCGGCGGCCTGGATCTCGGCGAGGCCCAGGTACTGGTGGTCGAGCAGCGCGGACTGCGCCTGCTGGAGGCGGGCCAGGGCCTCGGCGGCCGCCTCGTCCTCGCGGACGGTGAACCGCACGGGGACGGTGTTGCTGAACAGGCCGACGGCGGACTCGACGCCGGGCAGCTCGCCGGGGCGGCCGGAGACGGTGGCGCCGAACACCACGTCGGTGCGTCCGGTGAGCCGGCCCAGCAGGATCGCCCAGGCGCCCTGCACCAGCGTGTTCAGCGTCAGGCCGTGGCGGCGGGCGCAGCCGGTGAGGGCGGCGGCCAGCTCGGCGGGCAGCGGCAGCTCGAACTCGGCTGCGGCCGCGCCCTGTTCGGCGGTGGAGGCGCCGAACGCCTCGGCGAGCAGCGTGGGCGCGTCCAGGCCGTCCAGTGCGCGCTGCCAGGCCGTCGTGTCGTCGGCGGAGTCGCGGGCGGCGAGGAAGGCCAGGTGGTCGGCGTAGCGCGGGGCGGGCGCCAGGTCGCCGCCGGTGTGGGCGGTGAGGATCTCGCGCAGCAGCACGGGCGTGGACCAGCCGTCCATCACGATGTGGTGGCGGGTCAGCAGCAGCCGGTGCCGGTCCGGGCCGAGCGTGATCAGCGCGCAGCGCAGCAGCGGGGGCCGGGCCAGGTCGAAGCGCCGGGCGGCCTCGGCCTGCTCGATCCGGGCGGCCTCGGCCTGCTGCCGCTGCGGGTCGAGGGCGCGCAGGTCGTGTTCCGTCCACGGGACGCGCACCTCGGCGAGGACGCTCTGCACGGGCTCTCCGGCGGCGGTCAGGGTGAACGCGGCGCGCAGCGCGCTGTGCCGGTTCACGGCCCGGTCGACGGCCCGCACCAGGGCGGCCCGGTCGAGCGGGCCGGCCAGGTCGAGCGAGGTCAGCGAGGTGTACAGCTCGTCGTCGCCCTCGCCCTGCATCCGGTCGTGGAACAGCAGCCCCTCCTGCAACGGCGACAGCGGCAGCACGTCCTGCGCCCCGGGCAGCGCGTCCAGGTCGGCCTGGGTGAGGTGCACCAGCGGCATGTCCGACGGGGTCGGCGCGGGGGCGTCGAGCCGCTCGGCCCACCGGGTGAGCGCGTCCAGCCGGTCGAACCAGGCCTCGGCCAGCCGCCGCATCTCCTGCTCGGCGAACAGGCCTTCGGGCCAGGCGAGTTGGACGGTCAGCTCGGGGCCCTCGGGACGGTCGTGGACGAACGCGCCGATCTCCAGGGCGTGCCCGCACGGCTGCGCCGGGTCGGCGGTGGCGGTGATGGCGTCACCGGCCTCGGGTGCGGGCGTCCAGTGCTCCCCGGTGGCCGCGAACCGGCCGAGATAGTTGAACAGCACGGGGGGTTCGGGTGCTTCGGCCGCCGCGATCGTCCCCGCCGGGTCGAGGTGGCGCAGCAGCCCCCAGCCGACCCCGGCGGCCGGCACCGCCCGCACCGCCTCCTTGACCAGGCCGAGCGCCGCGCCGACGTCCTCGGTGCCCGACAGGTCGAGGTGCACCGGGAATTCGCTGGTCAGCCAGCCGACGGTGCGCGAGGTGTCGGCCCCCGGCACGAGGTGGTCCTCCCGGCCGTGGCCCTCCAGCCGCAGCAGCAGGCCGTCGGCGTCGCCGCCCCCGCGCAGCGCGCGGCGGCGGTCCCGGACGGCGAGGGCCAGCCCGGCGAGCAGCACGTGATCGACCCCGGCCCGCCGCGCGGCGGGCACGGCGGTGAGCAGCGGAGCGGTGCGCCCGGCGGGCAGCGTCAACCGCAGACGGCGCCGGCGGCCGACAGTGTCGCGCCGCGCGTCGAGCGGGCGCTCGACCAGCACCGGGCGGGCTTCATGCGCCAACTGCTGCTGCCAGTACGGGATTTGACGCTGAATTTGGGGGCCGGTGGCCGCCTCGGCGAGACCGTGCGTCCAGGCGCGGAGCGAGGTGGGGACGGGCTCCAGCGGGCGGCCCTCGTAGGCGGCGCGCAGGTCGGGCAGCAGGATGCGCCAGGAGACGCCGTCCACGGCGAGGTGGTGGACGACGAGCACCAGCAGCCCGGCGCGCTCGGGCCCGGCATCGAGGTGCACGGCCTGGAGCACCACGCCGCGCTCGGGGTCCAGCCGCGCGGCGGCGGCCTCCCGCTCGACGGCGGCGGCAGCCGTCAACTCGTCCGGTTCGACCCGCAGTCGGCGAAGTCGCGCGCAGACGCTGCCGGACGCGGCCGACTCGCCTGCGACAGCTGCCGCTCGGCTGATCTCGTCGGCCCCGACGCCCGCTGCGGGCCGCACCTCCTGCGTCCAGCTCCCGTCCGCCGCGACGCGCAGGCGCAGGCGCAGCGCGTCGTGCCGGTCGGCCAGCGCGTCCAGGGCGTCGGCGAGCCGGGCCGGGTCGAGGCCGGCCGGTACCGTCACCGTCACCGCCTGGCCGTAGCGTCCGATCGGGCCGCCCCGCCGGCGGAGCCACTCGCCGATCGGAGTGGCCGGCAGCGCGCCCACGGCGTCGACCTCGTCCGGCACCGGAGCCGGGGGCGCGACCGGGCGGATGGCGGCGGCGATGCGGGCGACGGTGCGGTGGTCGAAGACGGTGCGGGGGGTGAGGGTGAGTCCGGCGGTGCGGGCGCGGCTGCCGAGTTGGATGGCGGAGATGCTGTCGCCGCCGAGCGAGAAGAAGTTGTCCTCGGCGCCGACCTGTTCGACGGGCAGGCCGAGCACCTCGGCCACCAGCGCCGCGAGGGTCCGCTCCGTCTCGCCGCGCGGCGCGATCGCCGCCCGCTCGGCGCCGGCGGTCGGCGCGGGCAGCGCCTTGCGGTCAAGCTTGCCGTTGACGCTCAGCGGCAGCGCGTCGAGGCCGACCAGGACGGCGGGCACGAAGTGTTCGGGCAGGGTGAGCGCGAGCCGGTCGAGCAGCGCCTGCGGCTCGGCCGGCGGCGGCACCACGTAGCCGACCAACTGCCGTGCACCGCCCGGAAGTTCGCGGGCCGCCACCGCAGCCGACGCCACTCCCGGCAGGGCCGTCAGGGCGGCCTCGACCTCGCCCAGTTCGATCCGGAACCCGCGGATCTTCACCTGGTCGTCCGTCCGCCCCAGGTACTCCACGCTGCCGTCCACCCGGTACCGCACCAGATCACCCGTGCGGTACATCCGCTCACCCGGGCTCCCGAACGGATCCGCGACGAACCGGCCCGCCGTCAACCCCGGCCGCCCCAGATACCCGCGCGCCAACTGCACACCCGCCACGTACAGTTCACCCGCCACCCCCACCGGACACGGCCGCAACCGCCCGTCCAGCACATACAGCCGCGTGTTCCACACCGGCCGACCGATCGGCACGGCGCCCGCGCCCGGCTCGGTCCGGTGGTGGGTGACGTCGACCGCCGCCTCGGTCGGGCCGTACAGGTTGTGCAGGGGCACCTCGGGCAGCGCGTCGTACCAGCGGTCCACGGCGTCGGCGGGCAGCGCCTCGCCGGAGCAGAAGGCGCGCCGCAGGGTGGCGCAGCGGTCGGCGAGGCGCGGCTCCTCCAAGAAGGCGCGCAGCATGGAGGGGACGAAGTGCAGGGTGGTGACGGCCTGTTCGGCGATCAGGTCGGCGAGGTAGGCGGGGTCCTTGTGGCCGTCGGGGCGGGCCAGCACCACGGTGGCGCCCTCGGCGAGCGCCCAGAAGAACTCCCAGACGGAGACGTCGAATCCGGCGGGGGTCTTCTGCAGCACCCGGTCGTCGGCGGTGAGCGGGTGGGCGTGCTGCATCCAGGCGAGCCGGTTGACGATGGCGCGGTGCGTGACGACGACGCCCTTGGGGCGGCCGGTGGAGCCGGAGGTGTAGATGACGTACGCGGCGTTGTCCGGCCCGGCCGGACGCGGCGCGGCCTCGGCACGCTCCCACGGCTCGACCTCGTCGGCGGGCTCCGGCGGCTCGTCCAGCAGCAGGGCGCGCGAGCGGGCGGCGGCGGGCAGCCGGTCCAGCACGGCGCGGACGGTCAGCACCCGGACGGGGTCGGCGTCGTCGAGCATCGAGGCGAGGCGTTCGGCGGGGTGGTCGGTGTCCAGCGGCAGGTACGCCGCGCCGGCGGTGAGCGTGCCGAGCAGGGCGGTCATCAGGTGCGTCGAGCGCGGCACGGCCACGGCGACGATCCGGTCGGGTCCGGCCCCCGCAGCGGTCAGCACCCGCGCCAACCGGTCGGCCGCGTCCGAGAGTTGGGCGTAGCTCAGGCTGCCGTCGGGGGCGACGACCGCCGGGGCGTCGGGGGTGGCGGCCGTGCGGGCCGCGATCCGGGTGACCAGCGTCCCGCTCCCGACGGGGTGCGCGGTGGCGTTCCAGCCGTCCAGGAGTTGATCGCGCTCGGCGTCCGGCAGCAGTTCCACCGTGCCCACCGGCGTCCCGGGCGCGGCGGCCAGGCGTTCCAGCAGGGTGGTCAACCGGCGGGCGTGGTGGGCGAGTTCGGCCTCGCTGTAGAGCTTCGGGTTGGCGTCGAAGTCCAGCAGCAGCCGGTCGTCGGGCGTCTTGGCCACCGTCAGCGAGAAGTCGTCCACGGGGCCGGACGCCAGGTTGACGGTGTGCCCGGCGCTGCCCGCGAAGTCCAGGTCGAGGTCGAAGGGCTTGATGTTGAGCAGCGGCCCGTAGAGGCGTTCGTCGCCGCCGACCAGGCCGAGTTCGCGGCGCAACTCCTCGCCCCGGTGCAGCTGGTGGCGGCGCACCTCCTTCAACTCGGCGGCGGCGCGCCGCAGCAGCGCGTCGAAGGTGTCGGCGGGGGCGACCGGCAGGTGCAGCGGCAGGATGTTGACGGCCATGCCGGGGACGCGCAGGGCGCCGGGGGCGGTGCGGGCCATCAGGTGCATGCCGACGACGGGCTCGGCGGTGCCGGTCATCCGGTGCAGGTAGGCGGCGAGGGCGGCGTGCGCGGCCTCCGCCCAGGTGGCGCGGGCGGCCCGGGCGGCGGCCAGCACGGGCGCGGTCCGCTCGGCGGGCAGGGCGATCGAGTGGCGCAGCGCGGCGGGCGCGGCGGCGGCCTGCTGCTCGGTCAGCGAGCGGACCTGCGGGCGGTCGGCGGAGCGCTCGCGCCACCACGCGCGGTCGGCGTCGGCGGCCGGGCCGGCCAGGTGGGCGCGTTCGGCCTCGGCGAGCACGGCGGCGGGCCGCAGCGGGCTCGCCGGAGGTTCGGCGCCGGCCGCGAGCGCGGTGTAGGCCTCGGCGACCCGCCGGGTGAACAGGGTGATGCCGTAGCCGTCGATCACCAGGTGGTGGAACCACTGGAACCACAGGTGGCTGTGCTCGCCGATGCGCACCAGCAGCGCGCCGTGCAGCGGGTCGGCCGCCAGGTCGAGCGGGCGGGCCAGTTGGCGCCGCACCAGGTCGACGGCCGCGCCCGCCGGGTCGGTGGCGGCGGAGGTGTCCAGCCGGGCGAGCGTCCACCCCTCGGCGTCGAACGGCGCCCGCACGGCGCCCTGTTCGGTGATCCGCAGGTGCAGCCCGTCCGCCTCGGCGAGCGTCGAGCGCAGTGCCGTCTCCAGCAGCTCGGCCCGCAGCGGGCCGTCGATGCGCACGTACTGGCCGACGTTGTGGGCGGGGCTACCGGGGTCGATCCGCTGCGCGGCGAGGACGCCGGCCTGGGCGGCGGTCAGCTCCACCCGGTCGCCGCACCCGGAACCCGAGTCGGGCGTCCCGGACACGGCGTCCGTGGCGGGCACGGCGGGCGTCGCAGGCTTGGCGGGCGGCGCGGAGACGGCCGGCGTCGCGGGCGTGGCGGGGGTGGCGTGCGGGGTGGTGCTGCTGCCGGCCATGGGTCGGGCCTTCCCGGGGTTTCGGCGGCCCCCGCCGGCGAGCGGTGCGGTCGGGGGCCACGGCGTGCGTGCGGTACTGAGGGAGCGCCGGGCCCTACTGGGCCTTCAGCACGGACTCGATCTGCTCCAGCACGTTGATCGAGGTGCCGTAGCGGTCGGTGGTGGCGTACGTCAGCGGGACGACCTTCCCGGTCTTCACGGCCTTGAGGTTCTGCCAGGACGGCTGCTTCTCCAGGTCCTTGGTGTCCTGCGGGACCTCGCCGGTCGCGGCCGTGCGCGGCACCAGGACGATGTCGGCGTCGGCGAGCACGTCGAGCTTCTCCACCGAGTAGGTGACCTCGTGGTCGCTCGCGTCGGCGGAGGCCCGGGAGAACGTCGCGCCCGCGTCGCTCAGCACCCGGCCGACCCAGGAGGAGGCGGTGTCGACCAGGAACTCGCCGCCGCCGTAGGAGGAGGCGATGGTCCACTTGGTGGAGTTGAGCCTGTCCGCGTAGTCGGCCTTGATCTTCGCGGCCCTGGTCTCGTAGTCGGACTTCAGCTTCCGGAACTCGTCCTGCTTGCCGACGGCGGTGGCAATCTTCTCCTGCGCGGTGAGCAGGTCGGCCGGCTTGTCGATGCCGAAGTACAGCGTCGGGGCGATGCCTTCGAGCTTGGACACGCCCCAGTCGAACGCGGTGGCGCCCTCGACGATGATCAGGTCGGGGCGCAGCGAGGCGACC
This sequence comes from Kitasatospora sp. NPDC004531, assembly GCF_053602195.1. NCBI lineage: Bacteria > Bacillati > Actinomycetota > Actinomycetes > Kitasatosporales > Streptomycetaceae > Kitasatospora > Kitasatospora sp. NPDC004531. The sequence goes on from NZ_JBSGDD010000011.1 coordinate 48,977, forward strand.
TTCTCGATGTTGATCTCGATGCCGGAGCCGATCGGCTCGATCTTCTTGGCCGCCTCGGTCTGCGAGGGCAGCAGCTCCATCGGGTTGTTGTCGTCGATGGTGGAGGTGCCGACGGGCTGCACGCCGAGGTCGAGCAGCGCGCCGGTGGCGTAGGAGACGCTGACGATCCGCTGCACTCCGGCGGGGACGGTGACCTTGCCGTTGGTGGCCTCGACGGTGATCGGGCCGGCGCCGCTGCCGGGGCCGGCCTTGTCCTGGCCGCCGTCGCCGCCGGAGCCGCAGGCCGTGGCGGCGAGCGCGACGGCGGCGGCCGCGGCGAGTGCCTTGGCGGTGCGGGTGGTCAGGGCGCGGGTGTTCATGGATCTCCTCGGTGGGGCCCGGCGTCGGTGGGAGGCGACGCCGGTGGGGCACGGGAATCGGGGGCCGGCTCAGCCGCGGCTGAGGTACGCGGACCAGGCGGGCAGGGTGGGTACGAGGTCGGCCAGGTCCGCGAACTCGACCCGGGCGCCGCGGGCCCGCCAGGTCTCGACCAGGTGCATGACGCGCATCGAGTCCAGGCCGAGGTCGCGCAGGTCGTCCTCGTCGTGGAGGTCCTCGGGGCGTTCACCGAGCAGCTCGGCGATCTCGGCGCGCAGCGTGTCGGGGGCGAACCCGGCGGCGGTGGTCACAGTGAACTCCTTTTCACGGCGGTCGTGTTCAGAGAGCGGCGAGCGGGGCGCGCAGGTCGCGGCCGGAGCGGCGCAGCAGCATCGAGTCGCGGATCTCGCCGGCCCGCACGGCGAGCGTGGACAGCAGCGCGGAGGTGATGCCGTGGGTGTGCTCGGTGCCGCCCTGGAGGTAGATGCCGGCGTCGAGGCGGTCGTCGGTCAGCACGCGGTGGTCGCGGTCCACCCGCAGCCGGCCCTGTCCGTCGGTGCGGCAGGCGGCGGCGAGTTCGCCGAGCAGGGCGCGCGGGTCGACGTGGTGGTAGCCGGTGGCGAGCACCACGGCGTCGCAGTCCAGGGCCTGTTCGCGGCCGGTGGTGAGCGAGCGCAGGTGGGCGCGGGCGCCGTCGGCGAGGGCGTCGACGGCGGTCAGCCGGGTGGCGTTCAGCACCCGCAGGCGCTCGCGTCCGGCGACCTTCTCCTGGTAGGCGGTGCGGTACAGCTGCTCGATCAACTCGCCGTCCACCACGGAGTAGTTGGTGTTGGCGTGCTGGGTGAGCAGGGTCTGCCTGGCCTGCTCGGGGGCGGCGTAGAACTCGTCGACGGCGGCCGGGTCGAAGATCCGGTTGGCGAACGGGCTGTCGTCGGCGGGGCTGTAGCCGTAGCGGGTGAGGACGGCGCAGATCTCCGACTCGGGGAAGGCGCGGTGCAGGAAGTCGACGGCCTCGGCGGCGGACTGGCCGGCGCCGATCACCGCGATCCGCCGGTGGACGGCCGGGCGCTGCTTCAACTGCGGTGCGCGCAGCAGCAGTTCACTGGTGTGCCAGACGTGTTCGGCGGTCTCGACGCCGTCGGGCAGGCGGGGGGTGAGGCCGGTGCCGACGGATATGTTGCGGGCCCGGCGGAGCTGGACGTCGCCGCCGACGACGGCCTCGGAGACCACCTCGACCTGCTCGATCCGGCCGTCCGCGCCGGGCACCGGGCGGATGCCGGTGACGGTGCGGGCGTAGCGGACCCGGTCGGCGAACTCGGCGGCGCACCACTCGAAGTAGTCGTGGAATTCGAGCCGGGTCGGGTAGAAGGTCTTCAGGTTGATGAAGTCGGCCAGCCGGCCGCGCTCCTGGAGGTAGGCCAGGAAGGTGAAGCGGCTGCGCGGGTCGCGCTGGGTGACCAGGTCCTTGAGGAAGGACACCTGCATGGTCGCGCCGTCCAGCAGCATGCCCCGGTGCCAGCCGAAACTGGCTTGGCGCTCAAGGAAGTTGACGCGCAGCGGGGGCTCGGCGGCGGCCCGGGCGTGGTCGTCGACGGCGATCGCCAGGGCCAGGTTGGCGGGGCCGAAGCCGATGCCGATCAGGTCGTCGACGTCCCCGCCGCCGCGGTCCTCGTGCTCCAGCGACATGCGCGTCCTCTCCTCGTCCCGGTGTCCCGCGGCGCGTTGCTCGGTTTGGTTAGCCTTACCTAACTTCACCTCGGGCGATCGAGTCAAGTTCAACTGCCGCCGCCACCGGAGGCGTTACGCGGGGCCCAGCACCCGGGTGCCGGGCGCGGCCGGGCCGAACGCCCGCAGCACCGCGTCGGACACCCGCCCGTCCAGCACCCGCACCTCGCCGACGCCGGCCCGCAGCGCGGCCAGGCAGGCCGTCATCTTGGGCACCATGCCGCCCGCGAGGCCCGGCAGCATCGCGGCCAGCTCCGCCGCCGTCAGCCGCGCGATCGGACCGCCCTGCGGCGGCCAACTCCGGTACAGGCCAGGGACATCGGTGAGCATCAGCAGCGCCCGCGCGCCCAGCGCACCGGCCACCGCCGCGGCCGCCGTGTCGGCGTTGACGTTGTGCACCGCGCCGTCCGCATCGGGGGCGACCGAGGAGACCACCGGGATCCGGCCGTCCGCCAGCAGCGCCCGGAGCAGGCCGGTACGCACCTCGGCGACCTCGCCGACCCGCCCGAGGTCGACCGGTTCGCCGTCCACCCGGCCCCAGCGTTTGACGGCGGTCATGCTCCCGGCGTCCTCGCCGGTCAGGCCGACCGCGAACGGGCCGTGCGCGTTGATCAGCCCGACCAGGTCGCGCTGCACCTGACCGGCCAGCACCATCCGCACCTCGCCCATCACTTCGGGCGTGGTGACCCGCAGGCCGCCGGCGAACGGCGCGCTCACGCCGAGGCGCCGCAGGTGCGCGTCGATCTGCGGACCGCCGCCGTGCACCACCACCGGGCGCAGCCCGGCGTACCGCAGCAGCACCGCCGAGCGCGCGAAGGAGGCGGTCAACTCCCGGTCCACCATGGCGTTTCCGCCGAACTTCAGCACCACCGTGGCGCCGGCGTACGGGCGCAGCCCGGCCAGGCAGGACAGCAGGTCCACGACCACCCTTTCGCTAAGGTGAGGCTTACCTTACATGCGGCTTCCGCTCCCGTCACAAGACCCCGCAGGGGCCCGAGTTCGCCCGAATTTTGACGTTGCCATGATGATTTCGCGTCCGTACCATTCAGGCCTACCGGCGGCGGCCCACCGCCGCGGAGCGCACACCCGGGAAGCGGGGTCTGCCATGACTGCTGCACCGACCACCCGCCGCCGCCCCTTCGGCGGCCTCCAACTCCTGCTGGCCGGCGCGCTGTTGACGGCCGCCGCGTTCGGCTCCACCGCCGTCGCCGCGCAGCCGCCCGGCGCGCAGGCGCAAGCACAAGCCGCGCAGGCGCCCGCCACGCAGCCACTCAGCACGCAGGTATCGGCCGCGCAGAGCTGGGCCGACGACTTCGACGGCCCCGCCGGATCGGCCGCCGACCCCGCCAAGTGGACGGTGGAGAGCGGCGGTTCGGGCAACGGCAACCACGAGCTCCAGTACTACACGCCCGGCGCGGCCAACGCCGCCCTGGACGGCCAGGGCCACCTGGTGATCACCGCGAAGCGCAACTCCGATCCGGGGCTGGCCTGTTGGTACGGCACCTGCCAGTACACCTCGGCGCGGCTGAACACCTCCCGCACCTTCACCCAGGCCTACGGGCACTTCGAGTCCCGCATCAAGATCCCGCGCGGGCAGGGGATCTGGCCCGCGTTCTGGATGCTCGGCAACGACATCGGCACGGCGGGCTGGCCGAACAGCGGCGAGATCGACGTGATGGAGAACATCGGCCGCGAACCGGGCACCGTCCACGGCACCATCCACGGCCCGGGCTACTCCGGCGCGGGCGGCATCGGCGCGCCGTACTCACTGCCGGCCGGGCAGTCCTTCGCCGACGACTTCCACACCTTCGCCGTCGACTGGAGCCCCACCGCCCTCACCTGGTCGGTGGACGGCCGCGCCTACCAGACCCGCACCCCCGCCGACCTGGGCGGCAACCGCTGGGTGTTCGACCACCCGTTCTTCCTGATCCTCAACCTGGCCGTCGGCGGCGACTGGCCCGGCAGCCCGGACGGCTCGTCGAGCTTCCCGCAAACGATGGTCGTCGACTACGTGCACGTCGCCACCTCCGGCACCGGCCCGCTGCCCTACACCGGCCGCATCACCGGCCCGGGCGGCATGTGCGTGGACGTCGCCGGGGCGTCCAGCGCCGACCGCACCCCGATCCAGCTGCACAACTGCACCGGCAACGCGGCCCAGCAGTGGACGGTCGGCACTGACGGCACCGTCCGCGCCCTCGGCAAGTGCCTGGACGTCGACGCCGCCTCGCACAACGACGGCGCGGCCGTCCAGCTCTACACCTGCAACGGCACCGGCGCCCAGCAGTGGTCCTACAGCGCCGCCCGGGCCTTCGTGAACACCGGCTCCGGCAAGTGCCTCGACTCCCCGAACGGCTCCTCCGCCGACGGCACCCGCCTGCAACTGTGGACCTGCAACGGCACGCCCGCCCAGCAGTGGACGCTGGGCTGACGCGTCGTCAACTCCCGGCCGGCCCCAGCACGGTGACCGTGACGGTGAGCCGGCCGGTGGTGTTGATCTGCGCGTTGTCGAAGGTCTGGTCGGTGACGGTGAGCTGCACCAGCTGCCGCTGATCCGTCACCACGCAGATCGAGCTGCCGCGCTGGATGTCCTGGGAGGCGAGCGAGGAGCGGTCTGCGGTGCCGACCCTGAACCTGGTCAGCGTCCCGGTCCTCGCCGCCCGCAGGCAGGTCTCCTGGGTGACCGGCCCGAACGGCGCCAGCGCACCGGCGCTCCGACCGCCGCCGGACGGGATCTCGTACTCCGCCGTCGAGGCGTCGGTCATCAGCAGATCGACGTGCGCCCGGTCCGGGTCCGCGCCGGTGATCCGCTGCGAGCGCCCCGACGGCAGATCCAGGTCGATCACCTGCAACTCGCCCTGCGGCGCCCGTTCCAGCACGATCCGCTCCGGCGCCGGCCCCGTCGCAGCCGGGGTCGCGGGCGCGCCACTGCTCGCCGACACGCTCGGCACCGGCTCCGGCGCTGCCCGGTCCTCACTCCGATTCGCGAAGTACAGCCCCACCAGCAGCCCGCACACGACCAGCGCCGCGACCACCGCCACCACGCCACTGCCCCGCCGCCCACGCACCCCGAACTCCGCGTCCATCCGCGCTCCCCCCTCACCGAAAGCGCACATGCTAGCGGCTCGGCCCGGATCCTTGACCTGATAATCGATCCGCCGCGGCGCGCCCGAGCAGTGGGCGGTCAAGCCGTGAGGTGACATCGCCGGCACCTGTTGTCGTTGGCAGTGCGGAGTAGGGTGGCCCGCGGCCGAGTCTTGGGGGGTGCACATCGTGGTCGAGGCTGTGGTCCGGCGGGGTGTCCGGTTGGGAATCCGCATGGGAGCGGTGCCCGCCGTGCTGTCCGGCTCGATATGGCTGGGAGTCGCGGTGATGTGGCTCTTCCAGGGACGGCACCGCGGTGCCCCGCCGGCTCTCGGCCCGATCGCGATCATGGTCGGCGGGAGCCTGGGCGTCGGCGTTCTGGTCGGCGCGGCAATCGGTACGGCCCTTGCGCTGTCGCCCGAGTGGCTGGCCGCCCGCGCCCCTCTGCGGGGGGCACTCGCCGGGCTCGTCGCCGGCACGACGTACCTTGGCCAAACCGTTGTCGTGGCGGTCGCTACCGATGTCGGTTACGGGCCAGTGCTGCTCACGCTCGTATCCACGCCAGTGGTTGCTGTCGTGGCTGCGGTGCGCGGTGGCGACATCCTGGGCCGTGCCCAGTGCTGCGACCGCACAGGTTCGCCGGGTGGACGGCGGAGACAGACCCGGTAGTCGGCGTTGGCGTTGCGCCAGCGCAGGTAGGTGTGGACCGTGCGGTTCGGGTGGTTCGACTTCGACAGGGTGAACTGCCCGCGCCCCTGCCGCAGGTCGCAGGTCGCAGAGCAGCGGAACCAGTGAAACCCGCTCGACCTTGCCAGCCCGTGAAGGGATCATGTGTCAGTGCCGTCGACTCAATCAGCAGCCAGCAATCTGCAGGACCACGCCGTTCTCTGGAGCATCGGTGAGGTCCGAGCAAGCGATGTGGTCGGCGCCGCGTGCGATGCACTCGTTGCCGGGCTCGACAGTCCCGCACTGCGTGCCCTGGCAGCGTGCACACGCGCCGAAGCGGACTACGACGTGCCCGAGATCCTCCCCTCTGCGCTCGACGAGCTGGGCCTCACCTTCTACCCGGTCAGCAGCATTGCCGGTCAGGAAGCCGCCGCCCGGGCGCTCGCGCGCCAGTTGCTGTCCGGCGAGCTGACCCCCCGGGAGCTCGCCTTCCGGATTCATCAGCGTTTCGGGCATGAACTGGCCCTGGCCGAACGGCTCGCAGAACTCGATGACGAGTACGACGTCCTCGAATACGGCAACAGGACACTGGCACAGGTCGATGCCGAGGTCACGGCCGAAGCCCGACGGCTGACGCAGCACCCTCGCGTTTCAGCTGAACTCACGTAGGGCCTGTCTCTTGGATCCGTCCGTGAGATCGTCGTGCTCGTGATCGAGTCTTGGGTGATCAATGACGACAGCCCTGTCCCTGTGTCGGCGGCGGGGGTTGTGGAGGCCCTTCGATCGAGGATCGACAGCGGACAGCTTGAGACGTGGCTGACCAGTTCATCCGGACGGTTGCTGGCCTTCGTGACGAATGCCGAGCGAGCGATGGTGGTGCTACTCGAAGGCGAGGGTGATCCCGGCGAGCACGCCGTGGCCCCCGGAGCTGCGGGGTCGAGCGACGGGTTCATCCTCTCCAACGGGCAGGGCGACGAGTATCCGGATGAGGACACCGTCCCCATCCGTGAGGCGTTCAGGCTCGTGGAGCACATCGTTGGCACGGGCTCTTGGCCCGCGGATGCACGTTGGGTGGTCGCTCGCTGAGCGGGCTGTCGCCGTGCCCGGACGAGGATCGCGGCAAGCTGGAGCGCGGCCTGGTGGGCGATGGCGAGCTTGTCGGTCCGCACGGCCAGGCCGCGCCACTGCTTGAGGCGATTGATGCATCGCTCCACCGCGTTGCGCTGCTTGTACGACTCCGCGTCGAAAGTCGGCGGTCGACCGCCCGCGCTGCCTCGCCGCAGCCGGTGGCCGATCCGGTCGGAGGGCGGGGGGATGACAGCGCGGATTCCGCGTTGGCGGAGGTGACTTCGGATCGCGCGGGATGAGTACGCGCGGTCCGCGAGGACGGCATCGGGGCGGCTCCTCGGTCGTCCGGGGCCGCTTCGCGGAAGGCGGATGGCAGCCATGACGGTCTCGAAGGCCGGGGCGTCGCCCGCCTGGCCTGCGGTGACGCGGAGAGCCAGGGGCCGTGCACGGGCGTCGCCGACGAGATGGATCTTCGTTTCCTGAACCGGCTCGACCGTCTCCTGGCTCGACCAGGTCGAAACTCGTCTTCTCGGCGCTGGCCCGCGCCGTCATCCGGCACAGCGACTTCACCAGCCGCGACGACCTGATCGCGAGAAGACGGATGCCTGGATGAGCCAGCGCAACGACCACGCCCACCCGTTCCGTTGGACCTGCACAGGCACCCACCCCAAGTCGGCCTGACCGACTCCGAAACACCTCTGCGGGCGGAGGCCGTGTCAGTAGGTGATCTCTTCACCGGCGGAATTCCAGACCCTGGCCCAGCACTGGCCCGGCAGGAAGTTCGGCTCAAGAATCGTCAGCCAGCCGGGACTGTACGCAAAGGTACCAACGCCGGTGTGGCCCGGGTACGACTCCGGCCACTCGATCGTGATGTGGTCCCCGGGGGCCACGACCATCTCGTTTGCCGCCGGCTCGAACTGGACGATCAGCGGATCGGGTCCATCCGCAGCTACCTTGAACCTGAACATCGGCCGATCCTACCGGCCGACAGCCGACAGCCCTCCAAGAAATTCTGCCGAGCAGCACCAGGCTCGTCCCTGGCCGGCGATGCAGGGATCGGCCTGATGGATCGTCATGCTGCCTCTTCCGGGCAGTCGATCCAGGTACGGATGGGTGAGTCGGGGCGAAGTTGCTCTTCGGCTCGGCGCGCGTTGCGCCAGTGGATGTGGGCGCCGATGGCGGCGTTCTGCTCGTCGTGGCTGCGATGGCGGGTGCCGGTGAGCGCGAAGTAGCGAAGCGCGGCGAAATCGGACTTGATCCAGTGCAGCCATGAGCCGTACGTGGGCAGGAAGACCAGCTCGATCTGGTGGCCCGCCACCCAGGCCCGCGCACCGACTGGCCCTGCGCGGACATCAGCACCACGAGTGCCCGCCGCAGCCTCACCGGGTCCTTCGAGGTCGGGCCGATCCGCTGCAGCCGTCGGCCCTCCTCCAAGGTCAGAACCTGGAGCCAGCCGACGGCCAACCAGTAGCAGATCAGTTACCAGGTCGACCTACCGAGCAGAGCCACCAGCGGCGATCCTGCGCCGACCGCCCGCTCCGCGATTTCCCCGCCGTCAGCCGGTCACCGGCCCCAACGAGCTGACCTCGACGGTCAGTCGGCCCGTGGTGGATTCGTCGTCGTTGGCGAACGCCCGGTCGGTGACGGTCGCCCGCACCAGCTGGTGGTGGTCCGTCAGCACGCAGATGGTGCCGCCCGGTTGAAGGCCCACCCGGTCGAGCTCGGAGCGGTACAGGTTGGAGATCCTGAGCTTCACCAGCGAGCCGCTCCGTGCCGCCCGCAGGCAGGACTCCCGGGTGACGGGCTCGCCGGGCTTCAGCACCCCGGCGCTCCGGCCGCCCCCGGCGGGGACGGTGAACTCCGCCCACGAGGCGTTGGTCGTCACCAGGTCGAAGGACGCCTGCTCCTGGGCGTCGCGCAGCCGCCACGCGTCGTCGGTGAGCCGCTCCGAGCGCCCGGACGCCCGATCCAGGTCGAGCACCTGCACGTCACCGAGGCCGGCATCCTGCAACACGATCTCCTCCGACGCAGGCGCAGGCACCGGCACCTGCACCTGCACCGCGGGCGCGGCGGCGCTGCCCTGCCCCGCCGAACCGGCCGCCGGCGCGGGGACGTCGGGAGCCGCCCGGCCGGTCACGCCCCGGTTGGTCAGGTACAGGCCCAGCACCAGCCCGCACACGCTCAGCACCGCGACCGCGCCCAGCACCGCGCGCCCGCGCCCCGCGTCGTGGTGGTGCACGGTCCGCGAGTGGTCGAAGGTCTGGTTCTGCCCGGCCTGGTACGCGTTGCCCTCGCGGCCCTGCGCGTCGAAGGAACGTCCCGGATCCCGGCTCACCGGTGGAAGTGCTGGTCGCGCCCGGCCTGGTAGACGTTGCCGTCGGTGACGGTGGCATGGAAGGTGACGGCGGCGGCGCGCTGCTCCGGCGGCAGGGCGGGCGTCAGCTCCTCGTCCAGGACCCGGCGGATCTCGGCGGCCAGCGCCGGATTGTCGCCGATCAGGCGACGGAAGCGGCTCTCCCAGTCGCCCGCGAGCGCCGCCAGCGTCTCGTCCTCGGTGCCGGCCTCGCGGGCCCGCAGCACGTCCTCGCGGGAGTCGTCGAGTTCCAGCGCGATCGACTCCGCGCGCTCGGGCCGCAGCCGCCGCCACGCGCCGACCACGGCGGTCTTGGCGCCCTCCCAGGCGTCGGTGGCCAGCAGGGTGACCACGGTGGTGGCCGCCTGCCCGGCGAGCACGGCCGTGGTGACCTGGTCCGGTTCCATCTGCACTCCCCCGTTCGTTCGAGGAGCACATGATAGCCAGCCACCGACCCTGCCCCGTCCGGTGGTTGACCCGCCGTCACCGCTCCGGCGGCACCTGGCTGAGCGGTGCGGCCAGCGACTCCAGGCTGCGCCGTTCGGCCTTGACGCCGATCAGCGCCTCGACCACGCCCGCCAGTGCCATCAGCGTCGCCCCGATGCAGAACGCCTGGGTGGCGTCGCCGACTTCACCGCTGGAGACCAGCCCGTTGAACAGCAGCGGCCCGGAGATGCCGCCGGCGGCGGTGCCGACGGCGTAGAAGAACGCGATGCACAGCGCACGCGTCTCCAGCGGGAAGATCTCGCTGACGGTGAGGTACGCGGCGCTGGCCCCGGCGGAGGCGAGGAACAGCACGGCCGTCCAGCAGGCGGTCATGGTGGTGGCGTCCAGCGAGCCGCGCTGGAACAGCCAGGCGGTGCCGAACAGCAGGACGCCGGAGCCGATGTAGGTGCCGGCGATCATCGGTTTGCGGCCGACCGAGTCGAAGAGGTGGCCGAGCAGCAGCGGGCCGAGGAAGTTGCCGACGGCGATCACCGCGAAGTAGTAGCCGGTGCGGCCGGCGGGGACGTCGAAGAAGGTGGTGAGGATCGCCGCGTAGCCGAAGGTGACGGAGTTGTACAGGAACGACTGTCCGATGAACAGCGCCAGCCCGAGGACCGTCCGGCGCGGGTAGTGCGACACCAGTGTGCGGGCGATCGTGACGAAGCCGATCGGGCCGCGCTCGCGGACCCGGATCGGCGGCTCGTCCACCGGGGGCAGCGGCTCGCCGGTCTCGCGTTCGACGATCCGTTCGGCGTCGGCGACGATCTCCTCGGCCTCCCGGCGGCGGCCGTGGGTGAACAGCCAGCGCGGACTCTCCGGGACGTGCCGGCGCACCAGCAGGATGACCAGGCCCAGCACCACGCCGATGCCGAAGGCCAGCCGCCAGCCGAGGTCGGTGGCGAACAGCGAGGTGTCGAGCAGCGCGATCGAGGCGAACGCGCCGAGCGCCGCGCCGATCCAGAAGCTGCCGTTGACGATCAGGTCGATCCGGCCCCGGACCCGGGCGGGGATCAGCTCGTCGATGGCGGAGTTGATCGCCGCATACTCGCCGCCGATGCCGAAGCCGGTGAAGAACCGGCACAGGAAGAAGAACCAGGCCGTCCAGGAGAACGCGGTGACGGCGGTCGCGGCGAGGTACACCGCGAGGGTGATCATGAACAGTTTCTTGCGGCCGAGCCGGTCGGTGAGCCAGCCGAAGAACAGCGCGCCGCAGCAGGCGCCGGCCACGTACAGCGCGGCGGCCGTGGTGGTGACCTGCGCGGTGCTGATCGCGATGCCGCTGCCGGGTTCGGCGAGCCGGGCGGCCAGATTGCCGACCACGGTGACTTCCAGGCCGTCCAGGATCCACACGGTGCCCAGACCGATCAGGATCCGCCAGTGCCACGGCGACCACGGCAGCCGGTCCAGCCTGCCGGGGACGTCGGTCTCCACTGTCATCGCCCCCGGGCGCTGCGGTGCGGACATCCCGCCCTCCCTCACGGAGAAACCTCGCTCCCGGCGACCACCGGACGCGCCGTCAGCGCGTCTGCCCGGCAAACCCCCTGGCACACACCTGGCCGCCCGCCGAACGGCTCAACGGCCCAGTGCGACACGGACCAGCGCGGCCGACAGCCGGGCCAGCTCGCGGCCGGGCACCGACTCGGCCAGCCTGTCCGGGTCCTGGGGCAGGCCGAGGCGGGCGGCGGCGGCCAGTGCGCGGCGGTCGAAGAACGGGCGCAGCTCGGGCCACAGCAGCTGGGCCTCGCGCCGGAAGACGTCCGCGCCGACGGGGCCGATCCGGGGCACCTCGCGCAGCAGCCGGCCGATCGCGTCGCGGTCGCGGCCGGCCTCCTCGCGCAGCCGCCGCAGGTCGCCGCGCCAGCGTTCGAGGACGAGTGCGGCGCCCTCGGCGAGCACGGTGGCGGTGCTCTCGTCGTAGCGGACGTAGTGCGCGCGGCCGAGCGCGTCGACCCGCTGCCGCCAGGTCGAGTCGGCCATCGCGCGCGGGGTGCGCCAGCCGGCCGCGAAGAGTTCGCGGGCGGCGGCGACGGCGGTGTCGGCGCGGATGCGGATCGCGCACAGCTGGGTGAGGACGAGCAGTTGGTACAGCGGGGCGGGGGTGTCGCGCAGCCGGATGCCGGCCTGCTCGGCGTAGGTGGTGCCGTGCCGGTCGAGCAGCTCGTCGACGCCGGTCACCGCGGTGGCCGGGCTTCCAGCCGGTCGGCGAGGACGCGGGTGTCGAAGCGGGGCTGCGGGGCGGTGGCGGGGCCCTGCACGGGGTGGCCGTCGGCGAGCCGGAACCGGGACTGGTGCAGCGGGCACTGCAGGCAGCCGTCGACGAGTTCGCCGCCGGCGAGGGACGCGGCCATGTGGGTGCAGCGGTCGGCGAGCACGGTCCAGTCGTCGTCGCGGCGCACCACGACCACGGCGACCTCCCCGAGTCGGCGGCGCACCGGCACGTCCACGGGGAAGTCGGCGGTGTCGCCGAGCGCCTGCCAGTCGGGCGGGGCGAGCCGGAACTCGGCCTCGGCGTGGGCGGCGCCGGCGGCCTGCCGGTAGGCGAGGTGGCCGCCGAGCGCGGCGGCGAGGCCGACCGCGGTGGTGCCGGCGAGGCCGAGCAGGCGGCCGCGCAGTCCGTGGCCGCGGCGGCGGGCGCGCAGCGAGCGCAGGTGCAGCACGGCGCCGGTGACGGCGCTCGCGGCGTGCACCAGCCCGGTGCGGCGCTGGGCGGGCGGCAGCCGCGACCAGTCGACCCAGCCCGCCCACAGCACGGGCGGCAGGGCGAGCAGCCCGGCCGCGGTCAGCCGGCGGGCGGCCCGGTCGTCGAGGCGGGTGGCGTCGAGCAGCCCGGCGGCCAGCCAGCAGCCGATGGGGAACTGGGCGAGCGCGGGGTGCAGGGGGTGGCCGAGCGGGACGCCGTGCAGCAGGTCGCGGGCGCGTCCGAGCGGCAGGTCGCGGATCAGGTCGGCGAGGCGCTGCGCGGCCGGGTCGAGGAACGTCCAGTGCGAGGGGGCGTCCAGCCAGTCGGCGGGGCCTGAGTGCGGTTGTTCCATGCCGAGGCGGCTGTCCATTCGTCCGGACGCCAAACACCGCCCCCGGCGCGGGGCCGGGGGCGGGGCGGTGGGCGGGGGTCAGCTGGGGCGGATCCGGCCGCGCCAGCCGCCGGATTCGAGGCCGCGTTCCTCGATGAAGGACTTGAACCGCTCCAGGTCGCCGCTCACCCGCCGGTCGATCATCCCGGTCGCGTCGGCGGCGCGTTCGGCCACGCCCTGCGGGTCGTGGTCCATCGCGAGGCGCACCTCGCAGCGGTCGTCGTCGAGCCGGGCGAAGCTCACCACACCCTTCTGGCTGACGTCGCCGCCGACGGTCCGCCAGGCGATCCGCTCGTCGGGCAGCTGGTCGACGATCTCGGTGTCGAACTCGCGGGTGACACCGGAGATCTTCGTGCGCCAGTGGTTGTGGCGTTCGTCGATCTGGGTGACCTCCTCGACGCCGTCCATGAACCGCGGGAAGTCCTCGAACTGCGTCCACTGGTTGTAGGCGGTGTGCAGCGGGACGTCCACCTCGACGGTCTTCTGGACCATGCTCATGTGTTCTCTCCTCCGTCTCTCGTCACGTCACCATCGGTACCAGCGGGAGCGGCGGCCGCCGCTCTCGGCGCTGCGGGCGAAGAAGCCGATCAGCCACAGCACCAGTACGGCGAGGGCGATCCACCACAGCACCTTCACGGCGAAGCCGGCTCCGAACAGGACGAGGATCAGCAGCAGCACCAGCAGCATCGCGAGCATCGCGGTCGTACCTCCTCGGTCGGTGCACGGGCCCGGTCGGGGCCTGTCGAGCGTCTGACCGGTTCGCGGGGTGTCAAACCCGTTTGTCCGGTTCGCCGTTCGGTTCGCCGTCCGGTTCGCCGTCCGGATCGCCGTCCGGATCGCCGTCCGGTTCGCCGTCCGATTCGCTGTTCGGATCGTCGAGCACTTCGACGGCGATCAGGCAGGTGTCGTCGTCGGTGTCGGCGCGGCTGGTCTCCAGCGCCCGGTCGAGCAGCGCGTCGAGGTCGGCGGCGGGTTCGGCGAGCACCTGGGCGAGGTGGGCGAGGGTCTCCTCGACGGACTCGTCGCGCCGTTCGACCAGGCCGTCGGTGTACAGCAGCAGGATGTCGCCGGGACGCAGCTCGAACAGGGCTTCCTGGTAGTCGGGGTCGTCGGCGGCGCCGAGCAGGATGCCGTGCGGCATGGGCAGGGCGGTGGCGGCGCCGTCGCGCAGCAGCAGCGGCGGGAGGTGGCCGGCCCGGGCCCAGTGCAGGGTGCGGGTGGCGGGGTGGTAGCGGGCGCAGACGGCGGTGGCGGTGGCGTCGGTGAGGTCGGCGGCGGCTTCGTTGAGCCAGCCGAGGAGCCGGCCGGGTCCGGCGCCGGTGTGGGCGAGGCCGCGCAGCGCGTTGCGCAGGGCGACCATGCCGGTGGCGGCCTCGACGCCGTGCCCGGCCATGTCGCCGACGACCAGCAGGGCGGTGCGGTCGGGCAGCAGGGTGGTGTCGTACCAGTCGCCGCCGACCCGGTCCTGCACCGAGGAGGGGCGGTAGCGGACGGCGGCGCGCAGTCCGGCGGCGGCCAGCGGGGGCGGCGCGGGCGGCAGGATGGCCTGTTGCAGGCGCAGTGCGAGGCGGTGGTTGTCGGCGGCTTCCTGCCGGGTGTCGGCGAGGCGTTCGGTGGTGGCGGCGAGCGCGGTCTCGGTCCAGTGCTGGGCGGAGACGTCCTGGTAGGCGCCGCGGACGACGGCGGTGCGGCCGTGCGCGTCGAGGACGGGTTCGGCGACCAGGCGCACGTAGTGGGTGTAGCTGCTGAGGTGCCGCATCCGGAACACGGCGGAGTCGGCGCGGCCGTGCTGGGTGGCGGAGTTGACGACGCGGCGGACGGACTGCTCGTCGTCGGGGTGGACGTGGGCGGCGAGCGCGGCGAGCGGGACGGGGGCGGTGCCGGCGGGCAGGCCGAGCAGGTCGGCGGTGCGGGGCGTCCAGTGGATCTCGCCGGTACGCAGGTCCTCCTCGAATCCGGCGAGGTGGCTGAGGCGTTGGGCGGTGCGCAGCAGGTGGTCGGTGCGGTCGGCGCCGGCGGCGGGCTGCCAGCTGAGCAGCAGGCGGTCGCCGTGGCGGGCGGCGGCGAGTTCGAGCAGGGCGGGGGCGGGGGTCTGGCCGGCCAGGAAGGTGAGGGCGAGGCTGTCGTGGTGCCGGGGGCGGCCGGTGGCGTGGACGTCGAGCAGCAGGTCGAGCAGGCCGTCGGCGCAGGCCAGCGGGTAGGCCTCGGTGAGGGTGCGGCCTTCGAGGCGGTGCGCGGGCCGGTCGGCGAGGTCGGCGAAGGCGGGGTTGACGCGGGCGAGGCGGAAGTCGGCGGGGGCGCCGTGGGCGGGTTCGGGGTCGAGCAGGGCGGCGGGGGCGAGGGCGGCGTCCAGGGCGGAGGTGTCGGCGGGGGCGGGTCCGGGGTCGGCACGGTCGGTGAGGGCGAGCGCGCAGACTTCGGCGACGGCCTGCAGGCGGCGGCGTTCGGCGGCGGTGGGGTCGGTGGGGCGCTGCGGCCAGGCGAGTTCGAGGACGGCGGCGGGGCCGTCGGCGCGGTGCACGGGCACGGCGAGGCGGTAGGGGGCGCGGGCGGTGCCGAGGGTGGCGGCGACGGGGCCTTCGGGGCCCTGGACGGCGCGCCGTCGCAGGGCGCGCTGGGCGGGGGTGGCGACGCCGGGCGGGACGTGCCGCCAGTCGGCGCGTTCGGTGTCGGTGAAGCCGGGTGCGGCGGCGGGGTGCAGGACGCCGCCGGGGCGGGCGGTCCACAGCACGGCGGCGGTGGCGCCGACCATGGCGGCGGCCTGGGTGAGGGCGGCCTCGACGGTGGGTTCGGGCCGTCCGGGCAGCCGGCTGGGCGGGCCGGTGGCGGCGAGCGCGGTATCGCCGTCGGCGGGTCCCGGCAGGGTGGTGAGGATGTCGGCGGCGAGTTCCTGCGGGGTGAGCCGGGCGCGTTCGGCGAGGGCGAGCAGTTGGCTGCCGGCTTCGGCGGGTCCGCAGCCGAGGCGTTCGGCGAGGACGCCGGTGGCGAGCGCGGTGAGCGGGCGGGCGGCGAGCGCGGCCCGCAGGTCCTCCGTCTCCTGCTGGGCGCGGCGCAGCCGCAGGGCGAGCAGGCGGCGCGGGTCGGTCCCCGCCGGGTGGGTGTCGCGGGCCCCGGTCACGGCGTCAACTCTCCAGCCAGCGCCGGACGGTGGCGATCAGGTGGTTGGTGTCGACGGGTTTGGTGAGGTGGTCGTCGGCGCCGGCGGCGAGGCTGCGGGCGCGGTCGTCGGGCAGCGCCTTGGCGGTGACGGCGATGATCGGGACGGTGGCGTGTTCGGCGCTCCGGCGGATCTCGGCGGTGGCGGCGTAGCCGTCGAGTTCGGGCATCATCAGGTCCATCAGGACGAGGTCGACCTCGGGGTGGGCGCGCAGCAGGGCGAGTCCGGTGCGGCCGTTGGCGGCGTGCAGGGCGGTGGCGCCTTCGAGTTCGAGGGCGGTGCTGAGCGCGTACACGTTGCGCGAGTCGTCGTCGACGACCAGGATCGTGCGGCCGGCGAGTCGGCCGTCGCGGGCGGGTGCGGGCTTCTCGACGACCAGGATGCCGCGTTCGGCGGGCGGGGCGGGCTCGGGGGCGAGCCGGGCGGGCAGTAGCAGGGTGAAGCAGCTGCCTTCGCCGGGCGCCGATTCGGCGGTCACGGCGCCGCCGAGCAGGCGGGCGAGCTCCCGGCTGATGGACAGGCCGAGGCCGGTGCCGCCGTACTTGCGGCTGGTGGTGCCGTCGGCCTGCTGGAACGCGCCGAAGATGGACTCCAGGTGGTCGGCGCCGATGCCGATGCCGGAGTCCCGGACGCGGAACGCGACGGCGCCCGACTCGCCCTGCCCGTCGGGGAGTTCGCCGGCCCCGGCGGGCTCGACGGCGAGTTCGACGAAGCCCCGGTCGGTGAACTTGACGGCGTTGGACAGCAGGTTGCGCAGGATCTGCCGCAGCCGGGCCTGGTCGGTGCGCAGTTCCTCGGGCGCGCCGGCGGCGGTGACGATCCGGAAGTCCAGGTTCTTCTCGGCGGCCAGCGGGCGGAAGGTGGTGTCGACGTAGTCGAGCAGTTCGCGCAGCGGGAACGGCTCCACGGTGACGTCGAGCTTGCCGGCCTCGACCTTCGACAGGTCGAGGATGTCGTTGATCAGCTGCAGCAGGTCGGAGCCGGCCGAGCGGATCACCTCGGCGTACTCGACCTGGTTGCCGGTCAGGTTGCCCTCGGCGTTCTGGGCGAGCAGCTGGGCGAGGATCAGCAGGCTGTTCAGCGGGGTGCGCAGCTCGTGGCTCATGTTGGCCAGGAACTCCGACTTGTACATCGAGGCGGACGTCAACTGCCGTGCGCGGTCCTCCAGTTCGCGGCGGGCCTGTTCGATCTGGAGGTTCTTCGCCTCGATGTCGCGGTTCTGCGCGGCCAACAGCTCGGCCTTCTCGCCGAGTTCCGCGTTGGAGCGCCGCAGCTCCTCCTGGCCGTCGACCAACTGCTCGGAGCGGGCCCGGAGTTCGGCGGTCAGGCGCTGCGACTCCTGGAGCAGTTCGTCGGTGCGGGCGTTGGCGAGCAGGGTGGCCAGGGTGGTGCCGATGTCCTGGGCGAGGCGTTCCAGGAAGTCGCGGTGCAGGTCGGTGAAGTGGTGCAGGGTGGCGACCTCGACCACGCCGAGCAGCCGGTCCTCCATGGTGATCGGCTGGATCAGCAGTTCGCGGGGCTCGCCGGAGCCCAGCGCGGAGCCGATCTCGGCGTAGCCGGGCGGCAGTTCGGTGACGGCGATCGGTCGGCGGCTGCGGCCGGCCTGGCCGACCAGCGACTCGCCGAGGCCGAAGCGGCGCGGCGCGGCGTCCGCGCGCCCGCCGTAGCCGGCGGCCCGCACCAGCACCGGCCGCTCGGCGCCGCCGCCGGGGTCGTCCGGTGCGGAGGCACCGTCCGGTGCGCGGGCACCGTCCGGCGGGGAGGCGCCGTCCGATGCGCGGGCTCCGTCCGGTGCGTCGGCGCCCTCGCCGAGGTAGTCGCCGGCCAGGTAGCAGGCGCCGTACTGGGCGTTCAGCAGCGGGCAGAGCTCGTCCATCAGCAGCTCGGCGACGGCGGCGGGCTCGCGGCGGCCCTGGATCAGGCCGGTGAGCCGGGCCAGGTGGGTCTTCAGCCAGTCCTGTTCGTGGTTGTCCCGGGTGGTCTCGCGCAGCGTCCGCACCATCACGTTGACGTTGTCCTTCAGGTCGGCGACCTCGCCGGACGCCTCGACGGTGATCGAGCGGGTCAGGTCGCCGGCGGTGACGGCGCCGGTGACCTCGCCGATCGCCCGCACCTGCCGGGTGAGGTTCCCGGCGAGCTCGTTGACGTTCTCGGTCAGGCGCTTCCAGGTGCGGAGACGCCCTCCACCTCGGCCTGCCCGCCGAGCCGGCCCTCGGTGCCGACCTCGCGGGCCACCCTGGTGACCTCGGCGGCGAACGAACTCAGCTGCTCCACCATGGTGTTGACGGTGTTCTTGAGCTCCAGGATCTCGCCCCGGGCGTCCACGTCGATCTTGCGGGTCAGGTCGCCGCGGGCCACCGCCGTGGTGACCTGCGCGATGTTGCGGACCTGGCTGGTCAGGTTGTGCGCCATGAAGTTGACGCTCTCGGTGAGGTCCTTCCAGGTGCCCGCCACGTTCGGCACCCGGGCCTGCCCGCCGAGGATGCCGTCGGTGCCGACCTCCCGGGCCACCCGGGTCACCTCCGCCGCGAACGCCGACAGGGTGTCCACCATCGCGTTCAAGGTGTGCACCAGTTCGGCGACTTCGCCCTCCGCCTCGACGGTGACCCGGCGCGACAGGTCGCCGCGCGCCACCGCCGTCGCCACCTGCGCGATCGAGCGGACCTGCCCGGTCAGGTTGGACGCCATCACGTTGACGTTGTCGGTCAGGTCGCGCCAGGTGCCGGAGACCCCGCGCACGTCGGCCTGCCCGCCGAGGTTGCCCTCGGTGCCGACCTCGCGGGCCACCCTGGTCACCTCGCCGGCGAACGAACTCAGCTGGTCCACCATGGTGTTGACGGTGCTCTTGAGCTCCAGGATCTCGCCGCGCGCCACCACGTCGGTCTTCCGGGTCAGGTCGCCGCGGGCCACCGCCGTCGCCACCTGGGCGATCGAGCGGACCTGAGCGGTCAGGTTGCCCGCCATGAAGTTCACGCTGTCGGTCAGGTCGCGCCACGTCCCCGAGACGCCCCGCACGTCGGCCTGCCCGCCGAGGATGCCCTCGGTGCCCACCTCGCGGGCCACCCTGGTCACCTCCGCGGCGAACGAACTCAGCTGCTCCACCATGGTGTTGACGGTGTTCTTCAGCTCCAGGATCTCGCCCCGGGCGTCCACGTCGATCTTGCGGGTCAGGTCGCCGCGGGCCACCGCCGTGGTCACCTGCGCGATGTTGCGGACCTGCGCGGTCAGGTTGCCCGCCATCGCGTTCACCGAGTCCGCGAGCTCGCGCCACTCGCCGGTCGCCTGCGGCACCTGCGCCTGCCCGCCGAGCATGCCCTCGGTGCCGACCTCGCGCGCCACCCGGGTCAGCTCGGCGTTCAGCCGGCCCAGGCGCTCCGCCATGTCGTTGTAGACGGCGGAGATCTCGCCCAGCACCCCGGGCGCGTCCGGCAGCCTGCGGGTCAGGTCGCCGTCCCGGACGGCGGTCAGCCCGGCGAGCAGGCGGCGCAGCGCGGTGCCGTCGACGTACGGCGGCTCGGGGCGCTGCGGCTCCGGTGCGCGCGGGTCGGGTGTGCCGTCCACGTGACCACCACCTCGGGTCCGGTCGGCGGGGCCGGGGCCGTCGGACGGGGTCGGGTCCCGGCTGCTCACTGGGGGGCCCTTCCACTGTGGCACTGTCCGGGCCCGGCTTCCGCCGGGGGACGGAGCGTCTCCAGCCACACCCGTTTGCCGCCGCCCGGCACGGGTTCGCTGCCCCAGGCGGCGGCCAGCCGGTCGACCACCCGCAGCCCGTGGCCGCCCGGCTGCGCGGGGGCGTGCGGGGCGCGCAGCACCGGCATCCGGTCGTCGCTGTCGAGCACCGCGATCCGCAGCAGCGGTCCGCACCTGGTCAGTTCCAGCGCGTAGGGGCCGACCGCGTGCTGGCAGGCGTTGGTGACGAGTTCACTGGTCATCAGCAGGACGTCTTCGGCGGCCGCCCGGCCGTCGGCGTCGCCGGCGGGCAGCCAGCCCCACGCGTGCAGCGCGAGGCGGGTGAACTCGCGGCTGCGGGCGACCGCCCCGGGCGCGGCCGCCAGCGGCAGGGTGCGGTGCTCGGTGCGGCCCGCGACGGGCCGGCCCCTCATCGCTGCTCCCCGGCCCCGCCGGGCCGCTCGCCGTCCGCCGTCGCGGGCGCGGATGCGGCGAGCGCCTCCTCGACGGTGGCCCGGACGGCCAGCACCTCGTCCGCGCCGGTGATCTCCAGCATCCGCACCACCACCGTGCCGGGCGCGGCCAACAGCAGTGGCACGCCGGCCTGTTCGGCGGCGGCGTGGGCGCGCAGCAGCAGGTTGAGTCCGGTGGAGTCGCAGAAGTCGAGGCCCGAGCAGTCCACCACCAGCCGGCCGGGCGGGTCGGCGACGGCCCGCTCCAGGGCTTCGCGGAGCGGGCCGACGCTGTCGTGGTCGAGTTCGCCCTCCGGGCGCACCACCAGTGCGCCCGGAGGGCGTCGCAGGGTGACGACGAGGGGCGCGCCGACGGCGGGTTGCGGGTCCACGGTACGAACACCTCCTGCCGAACGGTGGGGCTCGCCGCCCCGGGGCGGCTCAGTCCGCGCGGCTACCCGGTGCGGCGGGCCTCAATCAGCGCCGCCGGGTGTGTTGCGGCCCTCGATCTGTTCGCGCAGCCCGGTGAGGGTGGCGGCGAGGATCCGGGAGACGTGCATCTGGGAGACGCCGATCTCGTCGGCGATCTCGCTCTGGGTGAGTCCGCCCCAGAACCGCAGCAGCAGCACGGTGCGTTCCCGTTCGGGCAGCCGGCTGAGGAACGGCCGTGCGACGACGCGCAGTTCGGCGATCTCCAGTTCGGGGTCGCAGGAGCCGAGGCGGTTGATCAGGGCGCTGCCGGTGTCGTCGGAGTCCTCGTCGCGCAGCGAGTCCAGCGAGTCGCAGCGGCACAGCCGTCCGGCGTCGAGTCCTTCGGCGGCCTCGGCCTCGGTGATGTGCAGCTCCTCGGCGAGTTCGGCGGTGTCGGGCAGCCGGCCGAGGTCCTGTTCGAGCCGGTCGGAGGCGCGGGCGGCGGCCAGGTAGCGCTCCTGGACGCTGCGCGGGACGCGCAGCGGCCACGAGGTGTCGCGGAAGAACCGTTTGATCTCGCCGGAGATGGTCGGGATGGCGTAGGTGACGAACTCGACGCCGCGCCCCGGGTCGAAGCCATCGACGGCCTTGATCAGGCCGATGGTGCCGACCTGCGCGATGTCGTCGAGTTCCTCGGGGCGGTGCCGGAACCGGGCGGCGACGAACCGCACCAGCGGCATGTTGAGTTCGATCACGGTGCCGCGGACGTAGCTGGACCTGGCGTCCTCGGGCGGCAGTTCGGCAAGTCGCCGGAAGAGCGCGTCGCTGAGCTCCCGGGCCTCGTACTTGCCCATGGCGCGCATCTCGCGCCGGGTCGGCCGGTACATCGGGTCGACGTCGGGCAGTCGGTCGGGGGCACGGGTGTGGCCCTCGGGGGGCTCCGAGGGTTGGTGGTGGGTCATGGTGGTCACTGGGAGTCATCTCCCGGGGACGGCGTTGGCCCGCTGCGCTGCCTCGTACGGGTGGTTTCGCCGAGCGGTCCGGCGGGGGCCGGGGCGTCGGCGGCCGTGCGGGGCGACGCGGAGGCGGGCGGAGAACCGTGGTACCCGACTTCTTCAGGTGACGGCTCCCGGCACGCGGCTCGCATGCCGTGGCAGGCGACCGTGCGGGTCGTCCGCACCGGGCGGTCGGCTCGGTGCGACGTCCGGCTCCTACCCGATCAGGTGAGTTTGAACCTGATTCGCGCCGATTGATCCGGGTATGCGACGGCGTGTCCTCGCATCGCCACGAGAGGAGAGCGGCCATGCCTGCCGGATCGAGCCCCAAGCGGGAGCGCCAGTACGAGCACATCAAGGAGAGTCAGCTGAAGCGCGGCACCAGCAAGAAGCGGGCCGAGGAGATCGCGGCGCGCACCGTCAACAAGGAACGCGCCCGGCACGGCGAGAGCCGCACGGCCTCGCGCAGTTCGGTGCAGGACGTCTCCTCCGGGCACCGGGGCGGCAAGCGTTCGCACAGCGGAGCCCAGGGGCCGACCAAGGACCAGCTGTACAACGAGGCCCGGCAGCGGGACATCAAGGGCCGCTCCAAGATGAACAAGCACCAGCTAGAGAACGCCCTGGGGCGGTGAGCACGATGACGATGCCCACCCCCGTGGACCCGGACGTCCGCCCGCCCGAGCCCCCGGACAGTCCGCCCCGCCCGACCGACCCGCCCGGGCCGCTCGGCCCCTCGCCGCTGCCCCCGGACCCGGACCCGCCGCTGTCGCCGCCCGTCCCGCACGAACCGCAGCCGCCGAGCCCGGGCCCGCCCGAGCCGACCCCCGAACCCGAGCCGCAGCCGTCCGCTCCCCCGCCCGGCGGACAAAGCACGAGTTGACGCCACCGGCAACCCGAAACCCCCTGCCGTTGGTCCGATCGGGTGAGGAAGACCCCGAACGGCGGCGCGGACGCCACCCGCCCGGGCCCGGCACCGCTAGCGTCCTGCGAGATCGGACGGGAGTGACGGCATGCGGCGGTGGACGACGGTGGCGGAGGCGGCCGCCTGGTGGGCGGCGCTGGGCGCGCTGTACCTGGTGCTGATCACCTCCGTCGGCCCGCTGGAGTTCGCCCTCGGCGCCCTCGCCGCCCTGCTCGGCGCCCTCGTCACCCGCCCGACGGCGCTGCGCCGCCGCAGCGTCCTCGTCACCCGCCCGACGGTGCGGCAGCGGCGAAGAACTCCAGCAGCCGCGCGTTGACCGACTCCGGCTGCTCCAGCGTCAGCCCGTGGCCCGCGCCGGCCACGATCTCGGCGCGGACGCCCGGGATCAGCGCCTCGACCCGGCGCAGCACCCGGCCCGGGCGCAGCAGGGCGCTGCGGGCGCCGATCAGCACCAGCGTCGGGACGGCGATGCGGCGCAGCTCCGCGTCGGTGAACGGGGGCGCGGCGGGGCGGCTCGCGGGCTTCCAGGTGCGCATGGCGAGCATCATCGGCCTGAGCATCTCGGGCGGGGCGACCAGCGCGGGGTTGGCGAGCAGCCGGGCGGCGGCGGGCCGCAGGCGGCGGGGGGCGAGCATGCCGAACAGGCCCGCGATCATGTGGAAGTAGAACCGGGCCGGGACCTTCTCGATGCCGCCCGGGTCCAACGGCGCGACGGTGGCCAGCCGTTGGGGCGCGTGGACGGCCTGGTTGAGCGCCAGCCAGCCGCCGTAGGAGACGCCGACCAGGTGCACCCGCTCCAGGTCGAGTCCGGCCAGCACCTCGCCCAGCCATTCGGCGTTCTCGGCGGGGCCGGCGGCGACGGCGCGCTGCACGCTGCGGCCGGGGTCGTCGAGGGTGGAGATCGCGTAGACGGGGTGGCGGGCGCCGAGTGCGGCGATCTGCGGGTGCCAGTTGGCGGGGTGGCCGGCGTGGCCGTGCAGCAGCACGACGGGGTCGCCCGCGCCGGGCCCGTGGTCGGGGCCGTAGTGGTGGACGTGGACGGTGCCGTAGGAGGTTTCGACGTCGAGGGCGCGGTGCGGGGCGGGCCACAGTTCCATGGCCCGGTCGTAGGCGTCGAGGAACGCGGTGCGGGCGTCCTCGGTCACGAAGTGTCCGACGCTGGTCCTGGTCATGGGCCCTCCAGATCGTTTGGTGGTATGGTTGTACCACAAAAACGTTCGAAGGGACCGGGATGCCGAAGCTGGTCGATCACGAGGAACGGCGGGCCCTGATCGTCGACGCCCTGCTGCGCGACGCCGCCCGCACCGGCCTGCACAGCGTCACCATGCGCTCCGTCGCACAGGAGGCGGGCGTCTCGGTCCGCCTGGTCCAGTACTACTTCGACACCAAGGAGCAGCTCCTCCTCGCGGCCCTCACCCGGCTCGGCGTCCGGATGGGCGAACGCGTCCGCACCCGGGTCCGGGCCGCCGTCGCCGGGGCCGCGCCGCCGTCCCCGCGCGAGATCGTCGAGGCGGTGCTGCTGGAGGCCGTCCCCACCGACGAGGAGGGCCGCACCTTCCACCTCGTCTACACCGCGTACGCCGTCCTCTCGGTCACCGAACCGGCCCTCGCCGAACAGTCGTTCCTGGCCGCGCCCGACGAGATGGAGGCCTTCCTGGTCGGGCAGCTCACCGCCGCCGCCGTCCCCGAGCCCCGCCACGAGACCGTGGTGCTGCTCGCCCTCTCCGCCGGCCTCGGCCTCAGCGTGCTGCTCGGCCAGCGCTCCCCCGAGGACGCCACCGCCGTCCTGCGCCACCACCTCGCCCGCCTGTTCCCCGCCGCCTGATCCCGTCCGCGCCTCCCCCCGTCGTGATCTGCGCGCACCGACCTCCGGCCCGGGGCCGCCGCCCGGCGCACGGGGGCTCGCACGGATGCACGCACGGCGCTCAGGGGCTCACGGCGCGCGCCCCTGAGCCCCTTGCCGCCCCGTCCGGGCCTCCCCGGCGACGCCGAACCGATTGTGGCGCCGGGTCCGTTCGCCCACTCTGGTGCGACTGCGGCGGCGGGGAGCGGCCGGCCGCGGTGCTCGGTTCCGCGTCTCACTCGGGGGGTTCGATGGTGGCCGGCGACGGATCGGACACGGTGGCGGCCGTGGTGGCGGCGCTGGTCCAGGCGGCGTCACGGACGGCCGGCGCCGAACTCGCCGCGTTCGGGCCGGAGATCGAGCGGGTCCGGCAGGGCCTGCGGCGGCTTCCGCGCTGGAACCGGGCCGCGCAGCAGCTCCTGGACACGCCGAACGACCCCGGAGCGGCCCGCGCCCTGGCCGAAGCGGTGGCCGAACTGCTGGACATCGACCCGGAGTTGAGGGACGCCCTCGGCGCGCTCCGGCCGACCGCCGACCCGCTGCCGCCGCCGCCCGCCGCGCCCCCGTCCATCACCTTCGGCGCCGACGCCACGATCGGCGGCGGCTCCGGCCAGACCGCCGTGGGCAGCCCGAACGCCGTTCAGATCGGCACCTACAACAAGACCACCAGGAGGTCCGGCGGCACCGGCCCGCTGATCGCGGTGGTCGCCGTCGCCACCGCCGCGGCCGCGGTCAGCAGCTACCTCGGGCTCGGCTCCGGGCAGCAGCCCGGCCGCCCGGGGCACGGCGTCTCGGCGCTCACCGCCGGCCAGGTCCAGGCCGCCCTGCCCGACCTGCACGCCCTCCCCACCGGCTGGCGGTCGAGCACCCCCGCCGACGTGAGCGACTCCCCCGCCGACTGCTCCGGCGAACCGGAGGCCGCCGCGGAGTTCTGCCGGCAGCCGGCCGTCGTGGGCGAGATCTCCTTCGAGTCCGGCGGCACCGTCGTCAGCTTCCGGATCCTGGCCGGCCCGAGCCGCGCCTGGGCCGACACGCTCTACCAGAGGTTCCTGGCCAACTCCTCCGACTCGTTCCGCGCCATCTCGATCCCCGCCATGGGCGACGCCTCGGCCGCGGGCAACGGCCCCTCCGGCACGGAGGTCCTGATCGAGGTCGGCGCCACGGTCCTGGTGGTCGGGTACGAGCCCAAGTACCCCGTGGACGGCTGGGACAGCAGCAAGGTCGTCCCGTTCGCCCGGATGTTCACCACCCGCTCCCAGCAGGCCCAGGACGGCGAGACGCCCACCGCCGTCGCCGAGTGACGCCACCCCGGCCGTGACGGGTCCGCACCCGACCGGCGCCGGGTCCGCCTGCCCGCAGCGGCCCGGTCGCCGAGGCCGTCGAACCGATGCCGCACCACGCCGGGAGCCGCCGCGCACGCCTCGTTGCTGATTGAGTCCGTCCTCGCCGGGCAGACGCGCCACGACACGGAGCAACAGAGCACGAGCGAAAGGACGCGGACCATGCTGCTGCTCGGACTCCTCCTGTTCGCCGCCTCCGGCGCCTTCGCCGGGCTGCTGATCGCCGACAACCTGGGCGGCGGACCCGAGACGGGCGTCACGGTGCTCGGCGACAACATCGGCACCGTCAACACCCTCGGCGCGTTCCTCGCCGGAATCGCCCTGACGCTGATGGCCTGCGCCGGCATCGCCCTGATGACCGCCGGCCTGCGCTGGCACCGTCGCCGCCGCGCCGAACGGGTCGTGGCGGACGAACGCGTGGCCGTCGACCGCACCGCCGACCCGACGGCCGGACTGGGCGCCACCGACCCCACCGCCACCACCACCGCGCAGCGGCCGCGCGGCCACCCGCGCCACCGCTTCACGCACTGAGCGCACTGAGCGCACCAAGGGCACCGACCGCACTGAACCCACTGACCGCACTCGACGCACCGAAACCGCAGGCTCCGAGAAGGGAGACCCCTGATGAGTGACGCCTCCGACAGGATCAAGCACCAGGCCGAGGAGGCCGTCGGCGCCGCCAAGGAGCACGCCGGCGCGGCCACCGGCAACGAACGCCTGGAACACGAGGGCCGGGGCGACCAGGCCGAGGCCCAGGCCAAACAGAGCGCCGACCACGCCAAGGACAAGCTCAAGGAAGGCATCGACCGGATCAAGGGCGCCTTCAAACGCTGACCGCCCCCACCGCACGCCCCCGGCAGGCCCCGCCCCGCCTGCCGGGGGCTTCCCGCTGGGTGCCACCGCGTCCGGCCCGGCTCACCGGTCGTGGCGGGTGTCCGACCGTCCGGGCGGCGCGGCATCACGGGCTTCGCCGCCGTCGCCGTTCCCGTTCCCGTTGTCGCCGTGCCCGTTCCCGTTCCCGTCTCCGCCACCGTTGCGCCGCATCAGCAGCCACGGCAGGACCAGCCACCACACCGCGAACCAGGCCATCACCCCGCCGACGATCGCCCCCGCCGCCGGTCCGCCGACCGCGACGTGCAGCAGCAGGAGCAGCGCGGAGCCGACGGTCAGGGCCAGCAGCAGCACGCCGATGGCGACCAACCGGGCGGTGGCGTCGACGAGTTCGGGCTTGAGGCGGCGCCCGGCCAGCAGCCGGTGGTAGGCGACGGGGGCGATCAGGGCGCCGGTGGCGAGCGCGCCGAGGACGACGGTGGTGACGTACAGGCCGCGTTCGAAGTCGGAGAGGCTGGTGAAGCGCGGCATGAACACCACGCTCAGCAGGAAGCCGAACAGGATCTGCGCGCCGGTCTGCACCACCCGGACCTCCTGGAGCAGTTCCGTCCAGCGCCGGTCCGCGCGTTCGTTCGGGGTCTCGTGGCGGCCCCGGGCGTCTTCGCGCATGGTCGCGCACCCCCTTCCGGGCTGGCGTCTGTCCGGCTGCCGGGGCGCGGAAACGGTTCTGCCGCCGGGGCGGGGGCCATGGGTGTGCGGGCGCGCGTCCGGGGTAGACGGGGCGACGCGCCGGAGCGGCTCCGGCGGGATCTCGGACACGCCCTGGGAGGAGACGCCATGGCAGCGGACACCGCGGCCGCGCTGTTCGACGTGGACGGCACCCTGGTGGACACCTCGTACCTGCACACCCTCGCCTGGTCAGAGGCCCTGCGGCAGCACGGCCACCACCCGCCCGCCGCGTCGGTGCACCGCGCCATCGGCATGGGCTCCGACCAGCTGCTCGACCACCTGCTGGGCGACGGCCGCGACCGCTCCGAGGACGACGCCGTCTCGGCCGCGCACCTCGCCCTGTACGCCCAGCACTGGCCGGGCCTGCGGGCCTTCGACGGCGCGGCCGACCTGCTGCGCGCCTGCGCCGACCGGGGGTGGCGGGTGGTGCTGTGCACCTCCGCGTCGGGCCCCGAACTCGACGTGCTGCGCAAGGTGTTGGACGCGGACGAGGCGATCTTCGCGGTCACCGACGCGGATTCCGTGTCGGCCTCCAAGCCCGCCCCGGACCTGGTGCACAGCGCCCTGGACCGGGCCTCGGCGTCCCCCGAACGGGCGGTCTTCGTCGGCGACACCGTCTGGGACGTGCGCGCCGCGAACCGCGCGGGCACCCCGTGCGTGGCGGTGGAGACGGGCGGCTTCGCGGGCGACGAACTGCGCGGCGCGGGTGCGCTGGAGGTGCACGCCTCGGTCGGCGCGCTGCTGGAGTCGCTGGACGACAGCGTGCTGGCCCGGCCCCGGTCCGGTGCCCGGTGAACGCCGCCCGGGGCCCGGCGGCCTCGGCCCGCTGCATCGCCTACCGGCTGCGCGCCCTGGCCTGGTCGGCCCTGTGCGCCCTCGCCGCCCGCCCCGCGACGGACCCGCCCGCAGCCGGGGCCGCCTCCGGGGAGGCCTGACGGGAAGCGCCGGCCGGCGCGCGGGCGGGTCGGGGACGGTCTGACGCGGGCGTCCGCTACGCGGCGTGCTCGACGTAAGTGACGGGCGCGGCCGCCGCGTTCGTCTTGACCGAGGCGATGCCTTTCTCGCACGCGGCCTTGCTGTTGTACGCCTCGCCAACGGCGATGATCTCCCCGTTGCCGGCCTTCAGCCGGAACCGGTACTTGCCCGACTTGTCGGTGTAGACCTCAAACTTTCCGGACACTGCTCTCTCCTCGGTACGGTCGTTCGGCACTGGTGCGGGCGGTCCCGGTCGAACCCCGGGCCCCGGCCCTACTTGGAGGGTGCACGCCGCACCCCGATCCCGCGAGCGCTGGCGTTCGCGGCCGTAACTGTCCGTCGCGGAGCGTGGGTTCGGGCGGCCCCGCCCTCTCCGCGACGGCGCGATCCCCTCTCAGCCGCCTGCGCCCGCCCGCTCGCCCCCGCCGGCCGGGGGGCGCAGTTCGCGGAAGACCGCCCAGCCCACGGACAGCACCGGGACGGCGACGGCCGCGCCGACGATGCCGCCGAGGGTGCCGCCGGCGGCGACGGCGAGGGCGATCGCGACGGGGTGCAGGCGCACCGCCCAGCCCATCACCAGCGGGTGCAGGACGTGGCCCTCCAGTTGGCCGATGACCACGATCAGGGCGAGCACCAGCAGCGCGGTGACCGGTCCCCGGGTGGCGAGGGCGACCAGCGAGGCGACGGCCAGCGCGATCGGCGAGCCGATCAGCGGGATCAGCGCGGCCACGAACTCCAGGCAGGCCAGCGGCACGGCGAGCGGCACACCGAGCGCGGCCAGCACCACGCCGACCAGGACGGCGTTGGTGCCCGCGACCAGGAACAGGCCCCGGGTGTACCCGGCGAAGGTGCGCCACGCCGCGTGGCCGGCCCGCCGCCACAGGGTGCGGGGGCGGGACGGCATCAGGGACGTTCCCCAGCTCCACATCCGCTCGCCGGAGTGCGTGAAGAACACCGCGCAGAACAGCGCCAGCGCACCCGCGGCCGCCGCCTCGACCACCAGGCCGGCGCCGGTGACGGCCGTGGACAGCACGGTCTGCCGGTGGGTGCTGAGCAGTTGGCCGAGGCGCTGCCGCAGGTCGCCGAGGGTGCCGGCCCGGGCATGGAACGGCGGGCCCTCCAGCCAGTGCTCCAGCCGGTCCAGGCCTCCGCGCACCTGGCCGCCGAGCTGCCCGGCCTGCGCCTCGACGACCACCGCGATCAGCGTGCCCAGGCCGGCGAGCAGCACCAGCGAGCCCAGCACGGCGAGCAGCACCGCGAGTGCGCGCGGCATCCGGCGGGCCAGCAGGTCGACGGGCGGCCGCAGCACGGCGGTCACCACCAGGGCGACGAAGACGGCCACCACGGGCAGCAGCAGCCGGCTGACGATCAGGTACCCGGCGTACCCGGCGACCGCGACGGCCAGCAGCCGCCAGGCCCGCCCGGCGACCCGCTCCAGCCCGGACGGCCGCACCGGCGCACCGGCCGCCCGCACGGACGCGGACGCCGCCCGCCGCCGGGCCCCGGGCCGGCCCGGCCGGCTGCCCCGCGGGGCGCGGACCCTGCCGTCCCCGCGCTCACCCGGACGTTCGGACATCGCGCCCCGCACCTCCCGCCGTCCCGCCTGCCCCGGCCCGCTCCGGTTCCACCTGATCGACACTCCCGACCACTTTCGACCACTTCGGACCGTTCTGGCACGGTTTCAGCCAGTGTCAGACCGTTTCGGGGCGGCTGCCGCCGGACAGGCGCGTCACATGAACGCCGCGCCACCGCCCGCATCCGCGCCCCCGTCCGCGTCCCGGCCCGCGCCCGATCCCGGTCCGGGAGGGCCCCGGCGCTACCTGCTGTGCCCGCCGGAGCACTTCGCGGTGGACTACGCGATCAACCCATGGATGGACCCCGCCCGGCCGGTGGACCGGGCGGCCGCGCTGCGGCAGTGGGAGGACCTGGCGGGGACGCTGCGCGCACTGGGCCACCGGGTGGAACTGCTGGCACCCGAGCCCGGGCTGCCGGACATGGTGTTCACCGCGAACGGCGCGACGGTGGTGGCGGGGCGGGTGCTGGTGGCGCGGTTCCGCCACCCGCAGCGGGCCGGGGAGTCGGCGGCGCACCTGCGCTGGTTCCGCTCGGCCGGGTTCCGGCAGGTGCACACCGCGTCCGAGGTGAACGAGGGCGAGGGCGACCTGCTGGTGGCGGGCTCGCGCATCCTCGCGGCCAGCGGGTTCCGCACCACCCCGGCGGCCCACCGGGAGGCCCGGCGACTGCTGCGACTGCCGGTGGTGACCCTCCGGCTGACCGACCCGCGCTACTACCACCTGGACACCGCGCTGGCCGTGCTGGACCGCGACCGGATCATGTACTACCCCCAGGCGTTCTCCGCCGCCAGCCGCCGCCTGCTGCGCCGGCTGTACCCGGACGCGATCCTCGCCGGGCCGTCGGACGCCGCCGCGTTCGGGCTGAACGCCGTCAGCGACGGGCGGCACGTGGTGCTGCCGGACGGGGCGCGGGCGCTGGCCGAACAGCTGCGCGGCGCCGGGTACGAGCCGGTGCCGGTGGCCGTGCCGGAGCTGCGGAAGGCCGGCGGCGGCCCCAAGTGCTGCGTCCTGGAACTGCGTTCGGAACGAGGACCGACATGACCCGCTCCCCCGCCCCCGCCCGGCCCGCCGCTCCCGCCCTGCCGTCCGCACGCGGCCCGCTCTCGGCGGCCGTGCTGGCGGCCCTGCGCGGCCCCGCCGGGCACCCGCACCCCCTGCCCGCGCCGCCGCCGGAGGCGCTCGCGGATCCGTGGGGCGAGGACCCGCAGCTCGCCCTGTACGTCTGCTACGAGCTGCACTACCAGGGCTTCGCGGGCGTGGACGACGACTGGGAGTGGTCGCCGGACCTGCTCGCCCTGCGGGGTGCCCTGGAGCGGGCCTTCCTGTCGGCGCTGCGCCGCGAGGTCGGCCCACCGCCGCCGCTCGCCGAGGTGCTGGCGCAGCTGCTGGTGGTGCCGCCGGACGGCGACGGACCCTCCTACCACCTGCGGGCGTCCGGGACGAGGGCGCAGCTGCGCGAGTACCTGGCACACCGTTCGCTGTACCAGCTGAAGGAGGCGGACCCGCAGATGTGGGCGGTGCCGCGGCTGCCGAACCCGGCGAAGGCCGCGCTGGTGGCCGTGCAGTACGACGAGTACGGCGCGGGCCGGCCGGAGCGGGCGCACGCCGAGCTGTTCGCGGCGACGATGGCGGACTTCGGGCTCGATCCGACGTACGGCGCCTACCTCGACGCGACGCCCGGGCCGACCCTGGCGGTGGTCAACACCATGTCGCTGTTCGGCCTGCACCGGGCCCTGCGGGGCGCGCTGGTGGGGCAGTTCGCGGTGGTGGAGATCACCTCGCCGCCCGGCGCGGCGCGGCTGGTGGAGGCCCTCGAACGGCTCGGCGCGTCCCCGCGCGGCACGCGGTTCTACCGCGAGCACGTCCTGGCCGACGCCGTCCACGAGCAGCTCGTCCGCCGCACCGTCATCGACCCCCTGGTCGCCGACGCCGGCCTCCCGCCGTCCGACATCGCCTTCGGCGCGCTCGCCTACTCGCTCGCCGAACAGCGGCTCGCCGCCCACCAGCTCAACGCCTGGCGCTCCGGCGCCGGTTCGCTGCGCACCCCGCTGCCCGAGGAGCCGACCGCATGAGCACGCCCGACCCCTTCCTGGACCTCCTCGACCCGCCCGTCCACGTGGTGACCGCCGAGGCGGACGGCGAACGGGCCGGCTGCCTGGTCGGCTTCGGCTCCCAGTGCTCGATCCACCCGCCCCGCTTCGCGCTGTGGCTGTCGCCCGCCAACCACACCTTCCGCGTCGCCTCGCGGGCCGTCGCGCTCGCCGTCCACCTGCTGCCCGCGAACGACGCGGGACGGGCGCTGGCCGTCCTGTTCGGCAGCCAGTGCGGCGCCGCGGTCGACAAGTTCGCACGCACCCCCTGGCACCCCGGCCCGGCGGGCGTCCCCGTCCTGGACACCGCGGCGGCCTGGTTCGCCGGCCGGATCGGCGACCGGATCGAGGGCGGCGACCACACCGCCTTCCTGCTCGACCCGATCGCCGCCGGCCCGGCCCCCTCCCCGCCCGGCGGCGTCCTGACCCTCCGCGATGTCACCGACCTCGACGCCGGACACCCCGCGTGACCGCGCCCCGGTGCCACCCCGACGTGTCGCCGTCCGCCCGACGGGCATACGCGGGCCATGCTGCTGATCAGACCCCCCGGCGTGTACCCCGTGCAGGGCGACACCGCGCTGCTGCTGGAGGTGCTCGGGCGTGAACGGATCCGGCCCGGCGCCCGGTGCCTGGACCTCGGGACCGGCTGCGGCGCGCTCGCGCTGGCGGCGGCCCGTCGCGGGTGCCGGGTCACGGCCGTGGACCTGTCCCGCCGCGCACTGGCCGCCGCCTGGCTGAACGCCCGCCTGCACCACCTGCCGCTGCGGCTGTGCCGGGGCGATCTGACCGCGCCCGTCCCGCCGGGCCGGTTCGACCTGGTGCTGTCCAACCCCCCGTACGTGCCCGCCCGCGACACCGGGCCGCCCGCGCACGGGCCCGCCGTGGCCTGGGACGCCGGCCCGGACGGGCGGCTGCTGCTCGACCGGCTGTGCCGCCAGGTCCCGCCGCGGCTGGCGCCCGGCGGGGTGCTGCTGCTGGTGCAGTCCTCGCTGGCCCGACCCGACTCCACCGTACGGGAGTTGCGGCGCGCGGGGCTGCAGGCGGACGTGGTGGAACGCAAGGCGCAGGAGTTCGGCCCGGTGATGACGTCCCGGGCGCGCTGGTTCGAGGACGCCGGTCTGATCGAACCGGGCGTGCGGACCGAGGAGTTGGCGGTGGTGCGCGGTGTCCGCCGCTGACCGCGAGGACCCGGCGCCCCGGGTGCGGCTGACCGATCACGGCCCGATGCTGATCGACGGCCCGATCGAGCTGCTGCTGCCCGACGGAAGCACGCTGTACTGCGACCGCCCGGTGGTCGCCGTCTGCACCTGCCGGCGCAGCCGCCGCTACCCGCTGTGCGACACCAGTCACCGCCGACGCGGCCGGCCCCGCCCGTTTCCGCCCCCGGCGCCGGGGCAGACGCCGGACTGACCAGGAGCGACACAGGCGCACGGCAGAAGGAGGTGGACACCATGGGGCGGCTCAACGTTCCGGTGATCTGCGGTCTCTCCGGAGACCTGGCCATTCCCGCCCTGCAGGTGGTCGAACTGCTGCGGGCGGTGCCCGACGAGTGGGTGGAGTGGGCCGAGCGGGACGACAACCGGCTCGATCCGGTGACCACCGCCGCGCTCGCCGACCTGATCCGCCAACTCGCCGACCAGATCGACCTGGCCTGCATCGAGATCGCCAGCACCGACTGAACGGCACTCAGCAGCACGGACCGTGCGGCTCAGCCTGCCAACTCCGGTAGCACGTCCTCCCGGTAGCAGTCGAAGAACTCCTCGGTGTGGCCGCCGATCTGGCCGACGTACACCTCGTCGAACCCGACCTCCAGGTACGGGCGCAGCAGCGCCAGGTGGGCCCGGGGGTCGGGGCCGTTGCCGCCGGACTCCCGGCAGGCGCGCAGGAGTTCGGCGTCCGGCACGGTGGTGATCGGGCCGTCGCCGAGGTCGGCCGCGAGGCGCGCCGCGCGAGGCCCGAACGCCTACCCGGCGGCCCGGATCGGAATCACCCGGCGCGCCGCGCCCCTGCCGTCAGGCCGTCACGGCGCCTGGACGTCGGCGGAGGGCGGCTCGGGCTCGTCGGGATCGCCGGTCTCGGCCTTGGGTTCGGCCGCTCCGCCCTTCGGGTGTTTGACCTCGGGCGGGGTCGGCGTCACGATCGGCGCGCTGTCGTCGTCACCGAGGTGCTGCTCCTGGCGCTCCGTCAGGTCGGGGTCGGCCTGCCGCGACTCGGACGGGGTGCGGTGTTCGGCGGTCATGGGGGCACGCTCCTTCACGTCGTGTCGTTCGACTCGGTCGCCGCCGCGCCTACCCGCCGCGAGCCGGAGCAATCCGCGCCCGAACCCGCCCCTGACCGCCGCCCCGCCCCGCCCCGCCCCCGGACGAGCAGCGCCGCCGCGACGCCCGGCTAGGTGACGTTGACCGCCTTCCAGGCCGCCGCCACCGCGGCGACCTCCGGCTGGCCGTACAGGTCGGCCGCCGCCGCGAGGGTCGCGGTGCGGGCGGAGCGGTAGTTGGTGGTGGAGGTGAAGTAGAGCGTCAGGGCGCGGTACCAGATCGCGGCGGCCTTGGTCCGGCCGATGCCGGTGACCGTCGAGCCGTCCACCGTCGGGCTGTTGTAGGCCACGCCGTTGATCACCTTGGCGCCGCTGCCCTCGGACAGCAGGTAGAAGAAGTGGTTGGCGGGGCCGGAGGAGTAGTGCGGGTCCAGGCTGCCGATGCCGGAGTACCAGTAGTCCCGCGACGAGCCGTCCTTGGAGGGCTTGTCCAGGTACCGCACCGGGGTGCCGTTGCCGTAGAGGTCGAGCTTCTCGCCGATCAGGTAGTCGGGCGGGTCGGCCGGCAGGTCGGCGTACCACTCGACCATGGTGCCGAAGATGTCGGAGCTGGCCTCGTCGAGGCCGCCGCCCTCGCCGGAGTAGGGCAGCGCGGCGGTGGCCCAGGTGACGCCGTGGCTCATCTCGTGGGCGGCGACGTCCAGTTCGGTCATCGGCCGGCTGTTGCCGAGGCCGTCGCCGTAGTTCATGCAGAAGCAGGTGTCGTCCCAGAACAGGTCGACCAGGTTGTTCCCGTAGTGGACGCGGCTGGTGACTCCGACACCGTTGTTCCGGATGCCGTTGCGGCCGTAGGTGTTCTTGAGCCAGTCCCAGGTCGCGGCCGCCCCGAACTGGGCGTCCACGGCGGCGGATTGGCGGTTGGACGGGAGGCCGTTGCCCCACACGTTGGTGGTGCTGGTGAACACCGCGCCGGTGGCCGCGTCGACGGTGGACTGGTTGCCCCGGGTGGTGTCCTTCAGCAGGTACGTGGCGCCGCTCTGCGCGGTGGTCAGGGTGACGGTGCCGACCCGGACGCCGTTGCCGGTGCCCGTCGCGGTCCGGATGCCGTCGTCGCTGGCGAGCACCGCGCCGGTCGCCGCGTCCGTGATCACCCGCCGGCTGCTGGGGACGCCGTCGACGCGCACGCCCGCCACCACGGTCCGGTAGGCCAGCCGCGGGGCGCCGTCGCGGGCCCACACCACCAGCTGCGCGTCACCGGCGGCGCCGACCTGCGCGAGCTCGGCGCCCTCCCGGCCCGCGGCCGCCCCGAGCCCGCTCCGGACGGCGTCGGCGGCCCCGGCGGCGGCCCGGTCGGCGGACAGCTCCGGGGAGAGGCTCGGCAGCGACAACTGCCCGGCGAACGCCCGGTCGACGGAGCTGATCGACCCGTCGGCCCGCTGGTGCACGACCAGGTCGCCGCCGACGACGGGCAGGCCCGCGAAGGTCCGCTCGTAGCGCAGGTGGCGGTCGCCGTCGGCGTCCGCCACCGCGTCCTTGACGACCAGGCGCTCCCGGTCGCCCAGCGCGAGCGCCCTGGCGACCGGACCGGCCTCGGCCCCGGCCAGGGCGAGCAGGGCGTCACGCTGCCGCCCCACCGCCGGCGCCTGCGCCTGCGCGGGGACGGGGGCGGCCGCGACCTGGACGGCGCCCGCCAGCAGGGCGGCGGCGGAGAGTACGGCTCCGAGTGTCGGCTTTCGCTTCACGTGCGGGGTCCCTTCCACGAAACCGCGGATGCGCGGTCGCGCCGCGCACCGGGGCACCGGGCTCGGCACCGTGGGGCGGTACGGGCGGCTGACGTGCTGCTCCCCGGCGGCCCGCCAGGGTGCGCGACGGCCGCCGAACGGGAGTTGGCCAGAAGCATGACAACGCACCGGCCGGAGCGACAGGTGCCCTCCGCAGATTGGCCTGCTCCCGCCACCCGCCCCGCCCGACGCCCCACCCTGGCGGCATCCCGCCACCGACCACCCCCTTGCCGCACCCCTACCGGCCTGCTACTGCCGACGCCCCCCACGAGCGGACCGCCCCCGGGCCCGAGGGCTCCGGAGGCGGTCCGCTGCCGAACGGCGGTGCTGCGGGCGGCTACCCCGCCGAACGGCGCCGCGCGCGGTGGAGCAGCACGCCGCCCAGCGTCAGCAGCCCGGCGCCCGCCAGGCCCGCCGCCGCGACCGTCGCGGGCGTACCCGTGTCCGGCAGGTGTCCCGACCCGCCACCGCCGTGCGGCGGCGCGGACGGAGCGCCCGGGTGGGGCGGCTTCGCGCAGTCCTCCTTCTCGGGGCACGGCGACACCGTGACGCACAGCGACACGGGCCGGCTCTCCAGCGGTTCGCCCTGCGGGTCACGGGCCGAGGCGGTCGCCGTGTTCGTGACGTGGCCGGCCTTCGCGTCCGCCTCCGTCACCACGTAGGCGCCGCGGCACGTGGTGCTCGCGCCCGGGTCCAGCGTCGTCGCGTCGCACACCACCGACGCCACCCGGTCGTCGCGGACGGCGACGTCCGTCAGCACGGTCGACCCGGTGTTGGTCACCGTGTACGTGTACGTCACGGTGTCGCCCGCCCGCGCGGAGCCCGTCACGTCGGCCTGCTTCACGATCGACAGCGACGAGGCGCCGGACGCCGTCTCCACCGTCGCCTCACCGGGCGGGCTCTGCACCGGCCGCCCCTCGGGGTCGCTGCCCGACGCGCGGGCCGTGTTGGTCACCCGGCCCGCTTCGACGTCCTCCTCGGTGATCGTGTACGAGCCGTGACAGGTGGTGCTCTGCCCCGGGTTCAGCGTCGTCGCGTCGCACACCACCGAGGCCACCCGGTCGTCGGTCACCGCGAGGCCGTGGACGGCCGCGTTGCCGGTGTTGGTGACGGTGTACGAGTAGGTGACGGTGTCGCCGGCGAAGAACGGGCCGGGCAGGTCCGCCCGCTTGGCCAGGCTCAGCGCCGGCGCGCCCGGGGTCACCGTGATGACGGCCGTGGTCTCCTCGCTGACCACCTGGTCGCCGGCCGGGTCCGCCGCGTAGGCCACGGCGATGTTGACGACGTGGCAGACGTTCGGGTCGGGCTGGTCGCACACCAGGTCCTGCCGGGTGACGGTGTACGTCCCGTGGCAGGTGGTGGTGGCGCCGGGGGCGAGGGCGGTCGCGTCGCAGGCAATGCCGGTGAGATGGTCGTCGACGACGGTCAGGTCGTTCACGGCGGTGTTGCCGGTGTTGGTGACGAGGTAGGAGTAGGCGACCGTCGAGCCGACCTGGAACGGTCCGCTGGAAGCCACCTGCTTCACCAGCGCCAACCGGGCGTCGGGGACGGGGACGGTGATGCTCGCGTCGGCGGGGTCGCTGGCGATCGGCCGGTCCTGCGGATCGTTCGCCCCGGCCCGCGCCGTGTTGGTGATGACGCACTGGGTGGCGTTGCCGTCCACCTGCAGGCAGTCGTCGATGTCGGCCTGGGTGACCGTGTACGTCCCGTGGCAGGTGGTGCTCGCGCCGGGGGCGAGCGTGGTCGCGTCGCAGGTGACGCCGGAGATCCGGGTGTCCGTGACGGTCAGGCTGTGCAGGTCGGTGGTGCCGGTGTTGGTGACGGTGTACGAGTAGCTCGCCGTCGAACCGACGTGGTACGGGCCGCTGGAGACCACCTGCTTCGTCAGGGTGAGGTGCGGTGTGCCGACGGGCAGGGTCAGATCGGTCTCCGGGGAGGTGATCGTCTGCCCGTCCGCGCTGCCCGTCGCCGTGGCGGTGTTGGTGACCGAACCGGCCGTCCCGTCGGCCGCGGTGATGGTGTAGCTGCCGGTGCAGGTGGTGGTGTCCCCGGGGCTGTCCGCCGGCGCCAGCGTGGTCGACTGGCAGGTGATGCCGGTGACGTGGTCGTCGTGCACCTGCACGCCGGTCAGCTGCACCCCTCCGGTGTTGCGGACGGTGTACGCGTAGGTGACGGTCTGCCCGACGGCGTAGGGGCCGGGCGTGACCACGTTCTTCACGATCTGGAGCGCGGGCGGCTTCTGGAGCGGCACGCTCTCCGAGGACGGCGGCGAGGTGACCGGATCGCCGTCCGACAGGCCCGTCGCGACGGCCGTGTTGTCGATCGACCCGTTGGCCGCGTCGGCGGCGGTGACGGTGTACGTGGCGGTGCAGGTGATCGTCCGGCCGACCGCCAGCGTGGTCACGGGGCACGACACCGGGCCCACCTTCGGGTCGTTGACGACCAGGTCGGTGATCTCCGTGTTGCCCGAGTTGGTCACCACGAAGTCGTACGGCACCTGCGACCCCGGAGCCAGGTCGCCGGGCAGCGGCAGCCGCACCTGCTTCACCAGGTTCAGCTGCGGGAGCGGGGCGTCGGTGGTGACGACCACGTTGCGGATCAGGTGGACGTCGGTGGACGAGCCGCTCGACGAGGCGAAGCCGAACTTGTAGGTGGCCGGGAGCGGTTGGGGCGCGGGGGTGGACAGCACCTGGTGCGGGCCGGTGCCGTCGTTGAAGTCGATCGTCACGGTGACCGTCGGGTTGGCTCCGGCGGTGATGCGCACGTTCACCTGGCGCCGGGACTCCTCCAGGATCTCCACCGCCTGCGCCGGGGTGACGCCCGGCGGCATGACGGTCGTCGGGCCCTGGAGCGTGGCCGGCAGGGTCGACGGCCACGGGCCGGTCTCGGTGAAGTTGCTGGTGGTGGCGGTCAGGAAGCAGTAGCCGACCACGTCGTTGCCCGGGCCGCGCAGGGTGACCATGTTCGGCCCCGGCGGCGGCCACGCGGTCCTGGACGGCGCCCGCTGGGGACAGCCGTTGCCGCGCTCCTCCCCGTCGCCGAAGAAGTTGCCGTACACGTCCAGGCCGACGCCGAGGTAGCCGTGGTCGACGCCGGGCAGCAGCGGACTGTCGGGATTGTCGGCCTGCCGGATCTGGGCGTAGCCGAGGCTGCCGCCGTAGGCGCCCGGACGGGTCAGCGACGCGGCGCCGTCCACCAGGAAGAAGGAGATCCCGTCCGCCGGGTTCGCCGGGGTGGTGCTGCCGTACTGGTACTGGTCGAACGTGACGTCGAGGCCCTGCCCCGCCGGGAGGGCGTGGTTGTACAGCACGGCCGCGCTCTGGAAGTACCCGGCGTCGGTCAGCCGCAGGAAGCCGTCCGGCGCCCCGTTGTCCGGGGGCACCGGCCCGACGGCCGGCGGGCAGCCGACCAGCGGGCGGTTCCCGCTCCCGGGCGGCGAACCCACCGGCGGCGCGCCGGTCAGGCAGGCCGACCCGACGGCCGAGAACTCCGGGGCGGTGGCCTGCCCGAACGTCTCGTCGAGCAGCTGGGCGCCGAGGGCCCGGGGCTGCGCCTGCACGGCGGCGGCCCCCGGGTGCGCCCGGGCGAGGCCGCTCCCGCCGATCGACAGCGGCAGCGCGGCGCCGACGGCCAGGGCCAGCGCGGCCGAGACGAGACGGGAGGTCCGCGCGCCCCGGCCGCCCCGCCCGCGTCGGCCTGGCCGACCCGGCGGCGAAGAAGATTGTCGTCTTTTCATATTTTTCATCGGTAACCGTCGCCGGACGGTCGCCCCGGACGCCGGTCCGGCAGGTCGCTCGGACGGCTGCCGCAACAGACCCCGTTGCCCTACCCGCGGTGCGCTAACGGAGTGTCAGGCGGGCCCGGAGCACCGGACGCAGGCGCTCGACGTCGGCCGGCGTCGTGACGGTGAACAGCACCCGGAAGAGCGCGCCGCGGCGGGGCTCGGCGCGGATCTGCCGGGCCAGGCCGGGCGGGAGGTCGGGGAGGGCGGCGACGGTCTCGCGCAGGCGCTCGGCGAACAGGAAGCTGCAGGTGGCGACGGAACCGTCGATCGCGATCCAGGCGACGGTGCGTCGGCGGTCCGCGGCCTTGACCAGCCAGCCGCCGTCGCGGAACCACCGCCAGGACGCGTCGACGCCGGCCGCCGCCAGCTCGCGCATCAGCGCGTCCCAGCCGTCGCTCGCCGGGCCCAGCGCGTCGGCGATCAGCGCGGCGGTCGGCTCGGTCCCCGGGTCCGTGAACGGGTTCGCCATCCTGCGAGGCTAACCGCGCGGGCCCGGGCGCGCCGGTTTGGGATGTGCGGAGGTGGGCACGCGCGGCCATCGAGGGGGGTTGGGACCTGCGACGAAGAGGGTGCTGACGATGACAGCCGAGCCGGAGCTGGACCTGGTGGAGCAGCTGACCACCGACCACGAGGTGCTGCGGGTGCGCTTCAGCGAGCTGGCGGGCCTCCCGCTGGGCGATCCGCGTCGGGAGCGGCTGGCGTTCCTGACCGCCGACACGCTGCTGCGGCACTTGAAGGCGGAGGACGAGTACCTGTACCCGATCGCCCGCGCCGGTCGGCCGCCGAGGGACGACGCCGTGGCGCACGGGCTGGCGGCGCACGCCGCGCTGTACGAGCTGGTGCGCGAGCTGCAGGCGAGCGCGCCGGGCTCGGCGGAGTTCGACCGGCTGCTGGCGCGGCTGGTCGAGCAGGCGACCGGGCACTTCGGGCTGGAGGAGGCGCGGCTGTTCCCGACCGTGCGGACCTCCGCCGCCCCGCCCCGGCTGGTGGCGCTGGGCGAGCGGGCCCGGAGCACCGAGCGGACCGCGCCGTCGCGGCCGGTCGCGGCGGGCGCCGTGCTGCCGCCGGACGACCTGGTCGCGCCCGAGCTGACCTGGCACGAGCGGATGCACCGCCGCTTCCGGTTCGGCGACATGCGCGAGGACTGAGACCGCCCGGTCAGTCGCGGTCCGCGCCGGTCAGCCGGACCGCCAGCACGCAGGTGTCGTCGAGCGGGTTGGGCGCCCCGAGGCGGCGCAGCAGGTGATCGAGGAGTCCGTCGAGGTCGGGCGGGCGGTACTCCGCGCAGGCGTGCAGCAGCCGGTCGAGGCCGGTGGCGAGGTCGGCGCCGCGGCGGGCGATCAGGCCGTCGGTGTAGAGCAGCAGGCGGTCACCGGGGGTGAACCGGAGTTCGGCGGTGGCGTAGCGGGCCCGGGGGGCGACGCCGAGGACCAGGCCGGCGGGCGGGTCGAGCGGGCGGGCGGCACCGGCGCGGAGCAGCACGGGCGGCAGGTGGCCGGCCCGGGCCCAGGCGAAGCTGCCGGTGCGCGGGTCGAGGCGGGCGACGGCGACGGTGGCGATGTGGTCGGCGCGCTGGTGGCAGAGGATGCGGTTGAGGCGGTCGAGGATGCGGGCGGGTTCGGGGGCGTCGTAGGCGATGCC
The DNA here is from genome assembly GCF_053602195.1 of Kitasatospora sp. NPDC004531. NCBI lineage: Bacteria > Bacillati > Actinomycetota > Actinomycetes > Kitasatosporales > Streptomycetaceae > Kitasatospora > Kitasatospora sp. NPDC004531. The sequence continues at coordinate 90,235 of NZ_JBSGDD010000011.1, forward strand.
GCGCAGGGCGTGGCGGAGCTGGGACATCGCGGCGGCGGCCGGCAGTCCGTGTCCGGAGACGTCGCCGACGGCGAGCAGGACGGTGCCGTCGGGGAGGTCGAGCAGGTCGTACCAGTCGCCGCCGACCTTGGTCTCGCGTTCGGCGGGCAGGTACCGGCAGGCGCTCTCCAGTCCGGCGACGGGCCGTCCGGCGGGGGCGCTCATCAGGGCCTGTTGCAGGGCCCGGACGGCGCGTTGTTCGCCGCCGGTGCGGCGGCGCTGGTCGGCGAGGCGGTCGCGGGTGTCACTGAGGGCCTGTTCGGCGCGCCGCCAGGGGGTGACGTCCTGGACGACGCCGGTGAGGGCGAGCAGGCGGCCGTCGGGGGTGACGGTGGGTTCGGCGAGGGCGCGCAGGCTGCGGTGGCCGTCGGGGGCCCGGACGGCGAAGTCGAGGGCTGCGGCGGTGCGGCCGGCCAGCAGGTCGGCGGCGGCGGCGCGGACGGCGTCACGGTCGGCGGGGGCGACGGCGGCGAGCGCGGTGCGCGGGTCGAGCCGGGTGGCGTCGGCGGGCGCGCCGAACAGGGCGGGGACGCCGACGGAGCAGCTCAGCTCGGGTTCGCCGGGCCGCCACTGCCAGGTGCCGAGCCGGGCGAGCCGGGCGGCCTGCGCGGCCTGGACGAGGTGGCGTTCGGCTTCGTCGTGGGAGCGCCAGGTGACCAGCAGGCCGTCCTGGAACGGGGTGGCGTGCAGGGTCATCGCGGTGGCCCGGGCGCTGCCGCCGACCGTCTCCACGTAGCGTTCGGCCTCGCCGAGGTAGGGGATGCCGCGCTCGGCGGCGGCGCACAGCCGGTCGAACGCGCCGGAGACGACCATGCCCGGGTACAGCTCGGAGAGGCGGCGGCCGCGCAGGTCGGCGGCGTCCCGGCCGGCCAGGTCGACGGTGGCGGCGTTGGCGTGCTCGACCAGCAGGTCGGTGACCGGGCCGCCGGTCTCGCGGACGGCGCGCAGCAGCAGGACGGGGTCGAGCAGCCCGTCCACCACGGCCCGGAACCAGGGCGCGCCGGCCGGGTCCAGGGCGTTCGGGTCGAGGGCGTTCGGGGACTGTCCGGCGGGCAGCGCGGCGAGGGTGTCGGCGGTGAGGTCGGCGAGCGCGCCGAGGTGGGCCTCGGCGGCGCGGGTGGGGCGGTAGCGCGCGGCCCAGCCGATCTTCATGGCGCCGATCAGCTGGTCGCCGGAGTCGTCGTGCACGCGCAGCGGCAGGGCGCAGACGGTGACCCCGGAGACCAGGTCCTCGCCGGTCAACTCGGGGTAGCGGCTGGCGAATTGGCGGCGGTCGGCGGCCCAGACGGCGCGGCCGGTGCGCAGCGCCTCGGTCAGCGGCACGTTGGTGCGCGGCGGGATCCGCTGCCACTGGCTGAGCTGTCCGGCGCTCACGCCGTGGGCGCCGACCAGGCGCAGCGCGCCGTCCGGTTCGCGCAGCGCGATCGCGACGGCCTGCGCGCCGAGCGGGGCGAGGGCGGCCCGGTGCAGGCGTTCGGCGAGTTCGTCGGCGTTGGCGGCGGTGGCGGCCGCGGCGGCGGCGAGGTGGAAGCGGGTGGCGAGTTCGGCGTCCCGGCGGGCGCGGGCGGGCGGCCGGGCGGCGGGCGAGGGCGGGGCGGCGTCGGCCTGCGCGGCGTCCGGGGGTTCGTCGGAGGTGCGGGCGGCGGGGCGGGGTGCGGCCTCGGCGACCAGGTCGGCGGCGCTCCGGGCGAGTTTGCGGTTGTCCTGCTGGGAGCGGCGCACCAGTTCCGCGAAGGCCTCGTCGGGCGTGCAGGCGAGGCGTCCGACCAGCAGTCCCTTGGCCTGTTCGATCACGGCGCGGGTGCGCATGGCGGAGCGCAGGCCTTCCAGTTCGGTCCGCAGCCGGTCGACCGTGGCCTCGATCGGGGGCCGTTCGTCCCCTGCGGGCCGCTCCTCGCCCGCGGGCCCGTCCTCGCCCGCGGGCCGTTCTTCGCCGACCGCCACGGTCTCCTCGCCTCCGCCGTCCCCGGCTCCACCCTATGCCGCTCGGCCGTCCGGTATCGGGCGGTTCATCCGTGGTTTCGCGGGCCGCGATCGCGGTGAGACGCGGCGTGAGGGGGTCGGACGGAGCACGGAGCGGAGGGTCGAGATGAACGAGCTGGCCGGAGTGACGGTCGCCTTTCTGGCGGCGCCCGAAGGGACGGAGCAGGTCGAGCTGACCTCGCCGTGGCAGGCGGTCGAGGAGCACGGGGGCACGCCGCGCCTGGTGTCCACGAAGGCGGGGAAGATCCAGGCGTTCGACCACCTGGACCGGGCGGACACCTTCACGGTGGACGCGGTCGCGGCGGACACCTCGGCCGCCGACTTCGACGCGCTGGTACTGCCGGGCGGGGTGGCGAACCCGGACTTCCTGCGCACGGACCGCCGCGCGGTGGAGTTCGTCGGCGGTTTCTTCGCGCGCGGCAAGCCGGTCGCGGTGATCTGCCACGGGCCGTGGACGCTGATCGAGGCCGGCGCGGTGCGCGGCCGCACCCTGACGTCCTGGCCGAGCCTGCGCACCGACCTGCTGAACGCGGGCGCGAACTGGGTGGACCAGGAGGTGGCGGTCTGCACGGACGGCCCCAACACGCTGGTCTCCAGCCGCAGGCCGGACGATCTTCCGGCCTTCGACCGGGCGCTGGTGGCCGCGTTCGCCGGACGCCCGACGGAGGCCTGAGCGACCCGGCCGCCGGGGGCGCGCCGGCCTCCCACCGGCCCCGCCCGGGGCCCGGCACGCAGGACCTCACCCCGCGCGTGCCGGCGTCCCGGGCGGTCTGCTGTGCCCGCACCGCACCCGGGGGCGGCGAGTCAACCGAGGCCGTGGGGCGGGCGGTCGAGGATGAGCGCGCCGGCCCGGTCGATGACCTCGGCGCGGGTGCGGCCGGGGTGGTCGGCGGCCAGGAAGCCGCTGCCGATGGCCACGCAGAACGCCAGCAGGCTGCGGGCCTCGATCTCGTCGGGGTCGGTGCAGAAGGCGCCGATCGTCTCGCGCAGCAGGTCCATGCGCGCGTTGTCCACGCGGCGCAGGCGTTCGGCGACGGCCGCATCGCGGCGGGCCCAGTCGCGGACGGCCAGGTCGATGGCGCGCAGCGGGCCGGAGAAGGTGAGCCTGCCGGCCAGCCGCGCACGGTCCTTGGGGTCGCCGCCCTCGGCGTCGACCTGGTCGAGGACGTCGTCGGTGACTTCGCGCTCCCAGGTGTCCAGCATCTCGGTGAGCAGGGCATCGCGGTCGGCGAAGTAGCCGTAGAAGCCGCCCTTGGTGACACCCAGGGACTTCGCCAGCGCCTCGACGCGCACGGCGTCCACGCCGCCCGAGGCCAGTGTCCGCAGGCCTTCCTCGACCCACTTCTCGCGCGGTGTGCGCAGTGCGCCCATCTGTGTCCCACCTCACATTCCCGGCCGTTGTGCGGGTGCGTACAACGAGCCTAGCCTTCAGTTGTACGCAACCGTACAACGCCGGACGGGGCCACCACGGGGCCGTCGTCCGACGTGCAGACTGTCACACCCTCGAAGGGATCCGGACATGCCCACCAACGCGCGCTGGAAGAAGACCCTGGCCACCGCCGGGATCGCCCTCGCCGCCCTCACCATGTCGGCCACGGCCCTGACCGGCCAGGCCTCCGCCGCGGGGGCCACCGACGGCCAGGCCGGCCTCACGGGCGCCTACTGCATCGAGAGCCCCGGAGTCACCACCTGCTTCGAGGCGTACGGCGACAAGGTGCGGGTGTACGACAGCGCCAAGGACGGCTACTCGGCGGTCGGCCTGTGGACCACCGACTGCGGCCGCGACGGCGGGTGCCGCAACGCCAACGGCTACGGCACCTGGGCGGAGTGCAACTACGACATGCGCGAGACGGGCCACATCCGGCTCCAGAACGCGCTGTACGACGGCGACACCGGCCGGATGGTCCCGATCGACAAGTTCTCGCCCTGGCTCGCGATCGGCTGACCGGCCGCGTCCGACGACCCGCCGGAACAGGAAACCGCTTTCCCGTTCCGGCGGGCCGACGGGTCGGCCGGCCGGCGGGTCGGCCGCGCGGGCGTCGCGTACGGGGGTCGCGTCGCCCGCGACGGCGGTTCGGCGTCGGCTCAGCAGCGCGGCACCGAGTTGTTGTGGAAGGCGGCGGCGCCGTCCACGTAGTTGGCGAACGTCCAGGCGGCGGACCCGTAGAAGTCCGTGTAGTTGCCGTAGTCGACCGCCCACGTGCGGTACCAGACATTGCCGTCCGTGCCGACCTGGCCGCCGGACACCCAGCAGTCGATCCGCAGGAACCCGCTGTATGCGGCCAGGTCGCCGTCCACCTTGCCGGCCGTCGGATAGTAGTTGTTGTATATGCCGACGCCGTGGGCGGTGTTGTGCCCCACCCAGATCGGCGTGGCTGCGGACGCGGGCGCGCTCCCGGCGCCGACGACCCCGGCCGCCGCGATGGTCGCCGCCACAGCGGCCTTCGCGGCCTTGCTGATCCACTTGGACATGGCTGCCTCCCAGCTCTGCCACCCGCCTCTGCGGGCAGGAACCCGGACATGCAACCAGCGGCCGCCGCACGGCAGCAAGGGCGCACTCGGCGCACTCCGACCATCGAACGCGCGCCCTGCTCGGCCCGGGCGGCTCCCCATCGGCGCAAGCCCGGAACCTGCCGACCGACGACCTGATGCTCCGTCAATTCCTCGCGACGACCCGGACGGTGCGCAGCTCGGAGTCGGCCGCGTCCGGAATGAGCATGCCGGCCGCGACACCGGTGCGCAGGTAGTCGAGGACGGGGCGGGTGAGGCGTTCGCCGGGGAGGGCGGCGGGGATTCCGGGCGGGTAGGGGGTGAGCATCTCGGCGGCGATCCGGCCGTCGGCCTCGGCGAGTCGGACGGTCTCGACCGGGCCGAAGAAGGCGTCGCGGGGCAACTGGGCCTGATCCAGCCGGAGTTCGGCGGGCGTAGGGACGTCGACCTGCGCAGCGGGAGTCAACTCGGGGGCGTGCTCGACGAGTTCTTCGAGGGCTTCCACCAGGGTGCCGGCGGTGACGGGGTCGTCGGCGTGGTTGAGCTGGGCGCTGATCCGGCGGTGGTCGCACAGGTGCAGGCTGAACTGGCGGTGGGAGCGCAGCCAGTCGCCGGCGCGGTAGCCGGTGGTGCCGAGACCGGCGACGTCGATGACGAGTTGCAGGGGGTCGAGGTCGGCAGCGAGGCCGGGGCCGCAGAAGTCGTCGCGGCCGTGGACGTGCAGGCTGTCGAGGGCGTCGATCCGCTTGCGGGTCTCGCGGGCCAGGGCGAGCGCGTCGCCGTAGAGGCGGGGGCCGTGCTGGACCATCTGGCGGCGCCAGCCGTCGAGGGCTGCATAGATCAGCACGTTGGGGCTGGTGGTGCCGAGCAGGTCGGCACGTTGTTCGAGGACGGCGGGGTCGACCAGGTCGCCGCGCAGGTGGAAGACGGAGCCCTGCTCCAGGCCGGAGCCCATCTTGTGGACGGAGGTGACGCACACGTCGGCGCGGGCGTCCATCGCCCAGGTCGGCAGTTCGCGGTGGAACGGCAGGTGCGCTCCCCACGCCTCGTCGACCAGCAGCGGGACGCCGTGCTCGTGGCAGAGGTCGGCGAGGACCGGCAGGTCCGCACAGGTGCCGTACGGCGTGGGCGAGGTGACCAGCGCGCCGCGCGCCTCGGGGTGGGCGGCGAGGGCCTTGCGGTAGGCGTCGACGGTGGGCGGGTGCGCGAGGTGGCGGTCTGCGTCCCAGGCCGGGTCGACCCAGAGCGGGCGGATGCCGGCCACGATCAGTCCGGCGATCACGGACTTGTGGGCGTCCCGGCCGACCAGCAGGTGTTCGTGCGGGCCGGCCACGGCGAGCATCGCCGCCTTGACGGACAGCGAACTGCCGCAGGTCGAGAAGAAGGTGTGGTCGGCGTCGACGGCCTCGGCCATCAGCTCCTGGGCGAGCTGCAGGGTGCCGTGCGAGTCGGTGCGGTCGTCCAGCCCGCCGGTGGCGAGCACGTCGGAGCGGAACACGTCCGCCCCGAGGACGTCCAGCACCCGGGGATCGGCGCCCCGGCCCTGCCGGTGACCGGGCGGGGCGAACGCGGTGATCGGGTTGGCGTGCAGTGCGGAAAGCGCTTCCAGCACGGGAGCCTGCGACTGGTCCATGCGCCGCGCCTGCCCGCGCACCCCGAACGGAAACCGCCCGCCGCACCCCAGGCCGGCCGGCCGCCTACTGCTCCGGCCCCGGCGGGCGGGCCGGTGTCGGTGCCAGCAGCGGTGCGTGGCGGGCCAGGAAGTCCCACAGCTGGTCGGCGACCGGGCCGTGCGGGCGGTCGCGGCGGCGGGCCGCGGAGAGTTCCTCGACCACGCCGGGGAAGTGCCGGCCGGCGATGGGGAGCAGGGTGCCGTCGCGCAGCTCCGACTCGATCAGGAAGCGCGGCAGGTGCCCCCAGGCCATGCCGTGCAGGATCAGCTCCTTCTTCATGAGGTGGTCCGGCACGGTGCACCGGGGCGCGCCCTCGACCAGGTAGTGGCCCGGTTCGACGGGGTTCCGCGCCGAGTCCCGGACCATGCACTGGGTGAAGGCCTGCATCCGCTGCGGCGTCAGCTCGGCGTTCGGGGGGAACGGCAGGAAGCCCGGCGCCACCACGGGCACCAGCGCGACGCGGCCGAGATCGACCCACTCCATCCGCACGTCGCTCTTGGGGACGCGGTGCACGATGAGGTCGGCCTCGTCCTCCAGCAGCCGCTCCCATGGGCCGGTCACCGTCTCGAACTGCAGGTGCAGCCGGGTCTGCGGGTGCTGCGCGAAGAACCGGCTGAGCAGCTCCAGCACCGGCGGCAGCGGGCACAGGTCGCCGAGCACCACCCGCAGCTCGGGCTCCTCGCCCATCGCCAACTGCCCGGCGTAGATGCGCAGTTCGTCGGCCTCGTGGAGCAGCAGATGCACCTTGCGGTGGAAGGCCCGCCCGGCCTCGGTGAGCCGCACCCGGTAGCCCGAGCGGTCCAGCAGCTCCAGGCCGAGCTGGCGTTCGAGCTTGCCCACCGCCGCGAAGACCGACGGGTGCGAGCGGTGCAGTCGCTCGGCGGCGGCCTGGAAGCCGCCCTCGGTCACGACGGCGTCGAAGCACTGCAGTTCATTGAGCGTGAAGTTCGACATTGTCGGGGAAGCCTACAGACTCGTATCAATCTTTGTCATGGAACTCTGCAGGCGGCGTCCCTAGGCTGAGCACAGAGCCGCTGGAACCCACCGATCACTGGAGCCGACATGACCTCCCAGCCCCGCACCTTCATCACCACCGGCGACGGCGTCCGCCTCGCCTACCGCTTCGACGGTGACGCGCACAAGCCGGTGCTGCTGCTCTCCAACTCCATCGGCACCGACCTGCACATGTGGGACGGTCAGGTGGCGGCGCTCACCGAGCACTTCCGGCTGCTGCGCTACGACGCGCGCGGCCACGGCGCCTCCGACGTGCCGAGCGGCCCGTACTCGCTGGACCGGCTGGGGCGCGACGTGGTGGAACTGCTGGACGCGCTGGGCCTGGGGCGGATCCACGTGCTGGGCCTGTCGCTCGGCGGGATCGTCGCGCAGTGGCTGGGCATCCACGTCCCGGAGCGGGTGGACCGCCTGGTGCTGTCCAACACCGCCGCGCACCTCGGCCCGGCGAGCCAGTGGGACCAGCCGATAGCCGACCTGCTGGCGGCCCCCGACATGCGGGCCACGGCGGAGATGTTCCTGGGCAACTGGTTCCCGGCCCACCTGCTGGCGGACGGCAACGAGGTGGTCGAGGGCTTCCGCCGCACCCTGCTCGCCACCCGCCGCGAGGGCGTGGCCGGGAGCTGGGCCGCCGTCCGCGACTCCGACCTGCGCCGCACGGCCGCGCTCATCGGCAGCCCGACGCTGGTCATCGCGGGCGAGCACGACACCGTCACCTCGGCCGCCCACGGCAAGGAGCTGGCCGCGATCATCCCCGGCGCGCGGTTCACCGTCCTGCCCACCGTGCACCTGGGGAACGTCGAACGGCCCAAGGAGTTCGTGGACGCCGTGGTGGCCTTCCTCGGCGAACGGTCCTGACGGCCGCAGCGTCACGCCCGGACGCCGCCGGGGACGGCCCCGGCGACGCCCTCGGGTCCGGGCCGGTCCGGCCGGGTCACAACTCCCGCAGCGCGGGCAGCAGTTCGTGCTCCGCCCAGTCCAGGAACGCGGGCTGGCTGTCCCCGCCGACCTGGATCAGCGCGACCTCGTCGAACCCGGCCTCCGCGAACGGGCGGACGGCGGCCACGAAGTCCTCGGTCCGGTCGCCGCAGGGGATGGCCCCGGCGACGTCCTCGGGCCGCACGTACTGGCCGGCGGCGGCGAACGCGGCGGTGCCGGGGAGGTCGGCGTTGACCTTCCAGCCGCCGCCGAACCAGCGGAACTGCTGGTGGGCGCGGGTGACGGCGGCGTCCCGGTCGCGGTCGAAGCAGACCGGCAGCTGGCCGACGGCGGGCTTGCCCGCACCGCCGTGCTCGGCGAAGCCGGTCAGCAGCGAGCGGTCCGGCTGGACGGCGACCACCAGGTCGGCGAGCCGGCCGGCCAGCGCGCAGGAGGCCGGTCCGGAGACCGCGACGCCGATCGGCGGGGGCGGCTCGGGAAGGTCCCAGAGCTTCGCGCCGTCCACCTGGAAGTGCCGCCCGTGGTGGGTGACGTACCCGCCCGCGAACAGCGCCCGGATGATCTCCACGGCCTCCGCCAGCATCTCCTGCCGCACCGCGGCGGCCGGCCAACCCCGGCCCACCACATGCTCGTTGAGGTTCTCACCACTGCCCAGCCCGAGCCGGAACCGCCCCCCGGACAGCAGCTGCACGGTCGCGGCCTGCTGGGCGACCACCACCGGGTGGTAGCGGAACGTCGGGCAGGTGACGTACGTCATCAGCGGCAGCGCGTCGGTGGCCTGCGCGGCCGCGCCGAGCACCGCCCAGGCGTTGGGGGCGTGGCCCTGCTCGTCCAGCCAGGGGAAGTAGTGGTCGGAGGTCACCGAGAAGTCGAACCCGGCCCGCTCCGCACGCACCACGTCCGCGACCAGGTCGACCGGCCCGCGCTGCTCCGTCATCATCGTGTATCCGATTCTCACCATGCTTGCGCGTGTGCCCCCACGACGGCGCTTCGCACCCGGATCGACCGGATTTCCCACCGTCCGCAGCAGCAGGCCCCTCGGGAGCGCTCGGGCCCCGGCATCGCGCCGGGGTCGGGCGGCGGGGGCGTCAGGCGCTCATCGGGTAGGCGACGCCGAACGGGTGGCACAGGCCGTCCGGGAACGGCTCCAGGAAGTGCGCCACCCAGTCGTGCACGACGACCCGCAGGCCGTTCTCGCCCCGGTAGACGGGCAGGCCCTCGGGGGTGGTCTCGTCCGTGCGGTGCACCACGACGGTGGCCTGCGGGGCGTGCGAGCCCGGGCGGCCGGGGACGGCGATCCGGTAACCGCACGGGCTGTCCATCGCTCCACCTCGTCCTGCTCGTCCGGGGCCGCCCCGCCCCCGCCCGGCCCGTCGTCGGCGCATACCCCGGGGCGGTCACCCCAATCGCGCGGCGGCGGGGACGGTCCGTCAGGTCCGGGCCGTCGTCACGGCACCCGGTCGACGATGTCGAAGACCCGGTCGGTCTCGGTCAGTTCCAGCAGCCGGACCACCTGGCGGCTGGGGGCGCCGATGCGGAAGGCGACGCCGGCGGCCAGGGCGGCGCGGTGGGCGCGGATGAGTTCGTTGAGGCCGGAGGAGGAGCAGAAGCCGAGCCGGGAGCAGTCGACCACGACCGTGCGGGGCGCGGGCCGGACGTCGAGCGCCCCGCGCAGCGCCCTGGCGAGTGCGGGGGCGGTGTCCATGTCCGCCTCGCCGGTCACCACGACGACGCTCGTGCCGACCGGGCCGGGGCGGTGGTCGATCCGCAGACGGGTCGCCGGTGGTCGGTGCGGTGCTCCGCGCGGTTCCCAGGACATGGCCGGACTCCTCTCGCCGTCACGGGACGCCCGTCGCCGGGCACCCCGCCTCGGGGCCTCCCTTCGACGGTGGCGGAGCGAGCGCCGCGGCGCAGCCCGGAGAACGAAGCACCGGCCCGCGTCAGCCCCGTGAGCGAAGCCGGGCGGAGCCGAGGGAACGCCCGAGCGAGGACGCGGCCGGGCCGCCGACGGCCGAAACGGACCGCCCCGGGGTGCCCTCGCACCGGTCGCACGCGTACGCTCGGGCCCGCAAGGAAGCGGCATCCGCCGGAGAGGTTTGGCGTGCAGACACTGCGGTTCGACAGCCGCGACGGAGGAGTTCCTCTCGACCGCCTACACCCCGATGCGGATCGGCGGCCCGGTGGAGGACGCCCGGGTCCGGATCCGGCGGCACGCGGTGGAGCGCCTGAGCATCGACCGGCTCAGCTTCGGCTACGACATGGCCTTCGACGCGGACGGGCTGCCCGGCGTCTGCCTGATCAGCATGCACAGCGGCACCCTGGTCGACCGGACCGGCGGCGGGGAGCGCGTGTACGGGCCGGGTGAGACGTTCCTGCTGGCGCCGCCCGAGACGCCGTACCGGGGGGAGGTCCGCTCCGCGCGGTACACCATCGCCATGCTCGACCCGGCGCTGCTGGACGCCTTCTCCCCCGGCGGCCCGGTCCGGTTCACCGGCAGTCGGCCGCTCACCCCCGCCGCCGGCCACGCCCTCGGCTCGACCATCGCCTACCTGCGCGACCACGTCCTCGCCGACGCCGTCGCCCCGCCCACCGAGCTGCTCGCCGCCACCGCCGCCCAGCACCTCGCCGCCGCGGCCCTCGCCGCCCTCCCGCACGGCGGGCGCGCCGAGCCCGCCCGCACCGACCACCGCGACGCCACCCCGGCGACGCTGCGCCGCGCCCTCGCCTGGATCGACGACCACGCCGCGCAGGAGGTCACCGTCGCCGACATCGCCCGCGCCGCGTACGTCACCCCGCGCGCCCTCCAGTACGCGTTCCGCCGCCACCTCGGCACCACCCCGCTCGCCCACCTCCGCCAGGTCCGTCTGCACGCCGCCCACCGCGACCTGCTCGCCGCCGACCCGGCCGCCACCACCGTCACCGAGATCGCGCTCCGCTGGGGCTTCGCCCACCCCGGCCACTTCGCGGCCCACTACCGCACGGCCTTCCGCACCACCCCGGCCACCACCCTCCGCAGGCGCACCTGACGCCTCGCAGGCGGCCTCGCCCCCGGCAACGACCGCATCGAACGTGCCGGACGTGCCGGACGAGCCGGACGAGCCGCCGCACGGCACGGCACCGCCGTCGGAGCGGAATCCGACGGCGGTGCCGTTGCCCGGGCGGGCCTCAGCCGGACCTGACCAGTTCGACCTCGGGGGTGACGGTGACGTCGAGGCCGCGCCGGCGGTGCTGGTCGGCCCAGGCGGTGAGGGCCTGGCGGCAGGCCGCGTCGAGGTGGGTCAGCTCGGACAGGTCGAGCTGCACCGGGCCGGTGGGGGTGACGTCCTCCAACCGGTCGACCAGGGTGGGGAGTTTGACGAAGGTGGCGTTCCCGTGCACCCGCACCACCGTGCCCGCCGGCGACTGCTCGACCTGCAGCCGGATGTGCGTGACGTCCCACGCGGTCTTGGCGAGCGCCGCGACCAGGCCGATCACCACGCCCTCCAGCAGGTTGGTGGTGACGATGCCGACGGTGGTGGCGAGCAGCACCAGCGCCTCCGACCGGTCCGCGCGCCACAGCCGCCAGCGGGCCCCGGGCGCGACCAGCTTGCCGCCCGCGTGCAGCAGCAGGCCGGCGAGCGCGGCCAGCGGCACCAGGTGCAGCAGCCCGGGCAGCACCAGCGCGAACAGCAGCAGCCACACGCCGTGCAGCACCCGCGAGGCCTTCGTCCGGGCGCCCGCCTGCACGTTGGCGGCGCTGCGCACGATCACCGCCGTCATCGGCAGCGCGCCGAGCGCCCCGGCCACCGCGTTGCCGACGCCCTGGGCGAGCAGTTCCCGGTTGTAGGCGGTGCGCGGCCCGGCGTGCATGTGGTCCACGGCGGACGCGCTGAACAGGCTCTCGGCGGACGCGATCAGCGCGAACGCCAGCACCGCGCCCCACACCTCGGGCCGTGCCAGCAGCGCGAACTGCTCGGCGCCGGGCGGCTGCAGGGTGTCCAGCAGTCCGTCCACCCGGACGGTGGGCACCGGCAGCTCCAGCAGCCGGACGGCGGCCGCGGCGAGCACCACGGCGACCAGCGGGCCGGGCAGCAGCGCGAGCCGGCGCGGCACGTGCTTCCACAGCACCAGGACGGCGATCACCCCGGCGCCGACGGCGAGCGACGCCGCGCCGGCCTCGCTGCCGACGGCCCGGACGGCGGCGGCGGGCAGGCCGGCGAGGTTGGCGAGCGCCTCGCCGTGCGCCTTGCGGTCGAGCAGCACGTAGCCCTGCGAGCCGATCAGCACGATGCCGATGCCGGTGAGCATGCCCTCCACCACGGCGGCGGAGACGGCCCGGAACCAGCGGCCCAGGCGCAGCACGGCGAGCAGCACCTGCACCAGCCCGGCGGTCAGCACCAGCACGCCGAGCGCGGGCAGTCCGAAGGTGGTGACGGCGGAGTGGACCAGGACGGTCAGTCCGGCGGCGGGCCCGCTGACCTGCAGGCTGCTGCCGGGGAGCGCGCCGGCCACCAGGCCGCCGACGATGCCGGTGACGAGGCCGAGTTCGGCGGGCGCGCCGGAGGCGACGGAGACGCCGACGCAGAGCGGGACGGCGACCAGGAAGACGGTGATCGAGGCGGGCAGGTCGGTGCGCAGCACGGCGCGCACCCGGGCGGGATTCCAGGGCATGTTGGGTCCTCCGGCGTGGTGGTTGCTTCTGGTGGTGCGGGTCCGCGCGCCGTCCGCGGCGCGCGCCGGCGGGCGGCGGTCCGGGTGCGGGCGTGCGGGCGTGCGGGCATGGCGGCGCGGCGCGCGGGGTGCGGTGCGTGGTGGTGCGGCGCGGCGCGGCGCGATCGGCTCGGGCGGTGGTGACGGGTGACGTGAAGGCGGCGAGGGGCTGACGATCCGTCAGGACCCGTCGTGGCGACCCCGGTTCCGACTTCGGCTGTGGCTGCGGCTCCGGCTGCTCCGGCTCAGCAGCGGAACACCTGGAGCGCGGCGGGGCCGGCCGGGGCGGGTCGGCCGGCGGTATCGGGCGGCGTGCGCGGGGCCGTGCGGCCGTCCGCGCCGCCCGTGCCCGCCGCCGCCCGTGCCGCCGTCCCGGGCTTGCGGGAGTCGCGGCGAACGGGCGTGGTGGGGGCGGGAGTTGTCGAGCCGCGGCCGCGTTCGGTGCTCTCCGGCTCCTCCTCGGCGACGCTGCCCGCGCTGCCGGCCGGGACGCCGACGGGCAACGCGACCGGCACGGCGGCGGCGGCCTGCGCCGTCGCCCCGGGGCCGTCCGCGGACCGGTCGGCCGAGAGGCCGGTGAGCAGCGAGGCGACCAGGGCCACGATCGGCGCGGCGAGCAGCAGCCAGTTCGGCAGCACGGCTCTGCGCATCCCGCCCTCCCCGGCTCACGTCCGAACTCGGCTCCCCGCCTTCGGACTTGATGTGCCGCCATGGTATCCGGCCGGTCACCGTGGGTGTGCGGCTGCGGCGTTCTGCCGGGGTCTCGGCCACGGGTTTGTCCGGTTCCCGGCCGCGCACGCGCCGCGCACACGCCGCATCGGCGGCGGCGCGCCGGTCGTCGGTGCCGGTCGTCGGCGCGGGCCCGGGCCGGGGAACAGCAACGGCAGGGCGGTCCGGCCGCTCCTGCCACTCTCAAGCTATAGCGCGACGGGGGGCTTGTGGCAAGGCCCGGTCGGTGGCGCAGAATGTCCGACCGCGGGCGGTGGCGCGCGAGTTGCGCGGTACGCGACGGTTCTGACGGAAAATCACTTGCTGGGCGTTTTCGGAGGGTTGATGATCGACGTACTGGTGGTCGGCGGCGGGCCGACCGGGCTGATGCTGGCGTGCGAGCTGCGGCTGCACGGGGTGGAGGTGGTGGCCCTTGAGCGGTTGACGGCGCCGACCGGGGAGTCGCGCGGGCAGGGTCTGCACGCGCGCAGTGTGGAAGTGATGGATCAGCGTGGCCTGTTGGAGCGTTTCCGGGCGGTGAGTCCGGAGTACCGGGTCGGCGGGCTGTTCGGCGGCGTGATGAAGGACTGGCCGGAGGGCATGGACACCGCCCATCCGTACGGCCTGGCGACGCCGCAGCCGGTGACGGAGCGGCTGTTGGCCGAGCGCGCCGAGGAGTTGGGCGTGCGGCTGCGGCGCGGCTGCGAGGTGGTGGGTCTGGCGCAGGACGAGGAGGGCGTCGAGGTCGAAGTGGCGGACGGCTCGCGGCTGCGGGCGCGCTGGCTGGTGGGCTGCGACGGCGGTCGCAGCACGGTGCGCCGGCTGGCGGGTGTGGCGTTCCCGGGCGAGCCGGCCCGGGTGGAGACCCTGCTGGGGCAGATGTCGGCGACGGAGGATCCGGAGCGGATCGCGGAGGTGGTGGAGCGGGTACGGCGCACCCAGTTGCGGTTCGGCCTGCAGCCGTTGGGCGACGGGCAGTACCGGGTGGGGGTGCCGGCCGACGGCGTCTCGCAGGACCGCACGGCTCCGACGATGGAGGAGTTCCGGCGGCAGTTGCGCGCGGTGGCGGGCACCGACTTCGGGGTGCACTCGCCGCGCTGGCTGTCCCGGTTCGGCGACGCGACGCGGCAGGCGGAGCAGTACCGGGTCGGCCGGGTGCTGCTCGCGGGCGACGCGGCACACATCCACCCGCCGACCGGCGGCCAGGGCCTCAACCTGGGCGTGCAGGACGCGTTCAACCTGGGCTGGAAGCTCGCGGCAGAGGTCAACGGCTGGGCCCCGGCAGGCCTGTTGGACACCTACCACGCGGAGCGCCACCCGGTGGGCGTCGCCGTGCTGGCCAACACACGCGCGCAGAGCGCCCTGCTCGGCACCGACCCGGGGCCGACGGCGCTGCGCGAGCTGTTCTCCCGACTGATGGACATCCCCGAGGTGAACCGCCACATCACCGGCCTGATCACGGCGTTGGACGTCCGCTACGACTTCGGCCCCGGCCCGGAGCAGCTCGGCCGCCACCAGCGGAGCATCGCCCTCGCCGACGGCCGCCTCTACGACCGCATGCACACCGCGCGCGGCCTGCTGCTGGACCGGACGGGCCTGCTGTCCGCCACCGGCTGGTCCGACCGCGTCGACCATCTGGTCGACCCCTGCCCGGAGTTGGCCGCCCCCGCAGCCCTGCTGCGCCCCGACGGCCACGTGGCCTGGCTCGGCGACGACCAGTCCGGGCTGACGGCCGCGCTCACCCGCTGGTTCGGCGCCCCGCTGCCGCGCCCGCGCTGACCGCTCGGGCCCGTCCGCCGCACTGACCGGCCACGCCGATCCGCCGCCGGGCGGCGCCGCCGACAGCGATTCGGCGGCGCCGCCCGGCGGCCGTACCGGAGCCGGGGTCAGCGGCCGTCCGGGAGCAGGAAGTCGAGCAGGATCTGCCGGCTCGTCTGGGAGGTGAGGCTGCCGTAGGCGTCGTCGAACGCGTGGTCGGCGAAGGGCAGTTGCTCCGTCCGGACGTCGACGCCCTGCGCGGCCAGCGCGTCGCCGAGGCCGGTGACGGTCTCGGGGCGGGCGCTGCGGTCGCGGTCGCCGACGACCAGCAGCGTGCGGGGCAGGCCGGGGCGGACGTCGTTGGTCGGGGAGACCTCCCGGTAGCGGTCCGGGTACTGCTGCGGGGTGCCGCCGGTGTACATCTGCGCCGCCTCGCGGGTCCCGGCCACGTCGTCCTCCCACATCTGCGCGACGTCGGTGCCGGGGTAGAAGCCGATCACCGAGGCCGGGGGCGCGGGGGTGTCGCCGTCGACGGCCGCGATGGTGCCGTTCTGGAGGCGGTAGGCGGCGTTCATCGCCAGGGTGCCGCCCGCGGACATGCCGCCGAGCGAGATCCGCGCGCTGTCGACGCCGTAGGTGTCGGCGTTGTGCTGCACCCAACTCATCGCGGAGAGGATGTCCTGCGGGGCCTTGTCCCAGGTGGGGCGGTCGGGGGCGGCCAGGCGGTAGTCGACGGCGAAGACGGCGACGCCGTGGTCGGCGAGCCAGCGGCCGGTGCCGCGCAGGTCGCTCCTGTCGAAGGTGTGGAAGCCGCCCGCGTGGGCGAGCACCACGGCCGGGGTGCGCAGGCCGGGGGCCTTCGCGGGCAGGTACGCGTCCACCTTCAGCGGCTCGCCGTCGGGGCTCGCGAACGTCTCGGTGGCGTCCGGCTCCACCGCCGGGTAGGCGAGCCCGGTGAACGCCTGGCCCAGCGAGACGTCGACGCCCGCCTCCCGGGCGGCCTGGAACTGGATGCCGCCGATGACCAGCGCGCCCACGGTGCTCAGCGTCGAGACCACGGCGACCACCCGCCCCCAGCGCACCAGGCCGCCGCGCCATGCCAGCGCGGCGAACCCGGCGGCGAGGAGGCCCAGCAGCGCGATGTGGAACGGGTACTGCCCGCCCAGCACCGGCCCGATGATGCCCGCCTTGGGTATCGCGGGGACGTACGCGCCGAGCACGACGGCGCCGGCCAGGAAGGCCAGGAACGACGCCAGCACGGCGGAGACGACCCGCAGGATCCGGACGGCCCGGCCGGGCCGGGCAGGCTCGGCCGGCGAGGCGGTGGTGCTTCGGGGTGTGGTCATGGCTGTACTCCTGACGTGTCGGAAGCCGCCCGGTCCTCGACGCCGCCCACGGGGCGGCGGGGACCGGCTCGACATCGACGTTAGGAATCCGGGAGCCGCGCACACCTCACGCTGCGGAGCCATTCCCCGGAGCAGCTCCCAGGTAGGGGGCCGGTCGGGGCGGCCGGCGCCGCCGGGTCACAGCCCGGTGCGGCCGGGTACGACCAGTCCCGTCTCGTAGGCCAGGACGGCGGCCTGGGTGCGGTCCCGCAGCTGGAGCTTCTGCAGGATGCTGCCCATGTGCGTCTTGACGGTCTGCTCGGCGACCACGAGTTCGGCGGCGATCTCCGCGTTGGACAGGCCCCGGGCGACCAGCGTCAGCACCTCGGTCTCGCGGTTGGTGAGGACGTCGATCCGCACCTGGGCGGGCGGCTTCGCCGGGCTGCCGAGCCGGGCGAACTCCGCGATCAGCCGCTTGGTGAGCCCGGGCGACAGCAGCGCGTCCCCGGCGGCCACGACGCGTACCGCTTCGGCGAGTTGGACCCCGGAGGCGTCCTTGAGCAGGAACCCGCCGGCGCCGGCCCGCAGCGCCTCGTACACGTACTCGTCGAGGTCGAAGGTGGTCAGGACGAGGATCCTGGTCGGCAGGTCGGGCTGTCCGGTGATCCGGCGGGTGGCCTCGATGCCGTTCAGGCCGGGCATCCGGATGTCCATCACGATCACGTCGGGGCGCAGCTCCTCGGCCTTGGCGACCGCGTCCAGGCCGTCGACGGCGGTCGCGATCACCTCGATGCCGGGCTGGGCGCCGAGGAGCACCGAGAAGGCCTCGCGGACCATCGCCTGGTCGTCGGCGATCATCACTCGGATCGTCATGCGGTCTGTTCCCTGTCTGTCCGGTCGGCCGGGGCGGCGGGCACCGGCAGCAGTGCGGTGACCTGGTAGCCACCGTCGGGGGTCGGTCCGGCGGCGAACTCCCCGCCGAGCATCGCGGCGCGTTCGCGCATGCCCAGCAGGCCGTGCCCGGCGCCCGGCGACGGCTCGGCCGCCACGGTGCCCGGCCCGTTGCGGATCCGCAGCCGCAGCGCCGCGTCGGTGTACGCCACCTCGACGCGGGCGGCGGCGCCCGGGGCGTGGCGCAGCGTGTTGCTGAGCGCCTCCTGCACGATGCGGTACGCGGACAGCTCGACGCCGTCGGGCAGCGGGCGGCGCGTCCCGGAGACCGTCGCCCGTACGTCGAGCCCGGCCGCGCGCACTCCCGCGAGCAGGTCGTCGAGCCGCTCAAGGGTGGGCTGCGGGGCCTCGGGTGCGCGCCCGTCGGGGCGGTCCTCGGAGCGCAGCACGCCGAGCAGGCGGCGCAGTTCGGTCAGCCCCTCCAGGGCGCCCGCGCGGATGTCGGCCAGCGCCGCGACCAGTTCCGGCGGCGGGTCCGCGACCCGGTACCGGGCGGCCTCCGCCTGGATCGAGACGACCGACATGTGGTGGGCGACCACGTCGTGCAACTCCCTTGCGATGCGGGCGCGTTCCTCCAGCACGGTGCGGTGCGCCCGTTCCTGCGCGAGGGCCCGCTCCTGCTCGGCGAGCCGGGCCCGGACCTCGCGCGTCCGGCGCACCCCGGTCGCGGCGGCCGCGACCAGGGCGAACAGCGCCAGCACGATCGCCGTGAAGTACCAGGGCCCGATCCGGCGCCCGGCCAGTTGCAGCCCCAGCAGCAGCGCGACGCTCAGCGCCACCGTCTCGGCCGTCACCCTCGGCGGGTTGCGCAGCGCGACCAGGAACGTCAGCCCCGCCTGCACGGCCCACGCCCACCCCGTGTACGGCGCGAAGGGCGCGTACAGCGAGAACACCGGCAGCGCCGCCAGCGACAGCCACCAGGCCGGCAGCGGCCGGCGCAGCGCGAGGACCAGCAGCGCGGCGTGCAGCATGCCGAGCGGCCGCAGCGGGATGTCCTCGGTGGCGGAGACCGCCGTGAAGACCGCCACCGCGACGACCGCGCCGTGCGGCAGCCACCGCAGCAGCCCCGGCCCGCTCATCGGCGGCACGGGCTGCGCGGCCGGGACGAACAGGTCCCGCCGCACGGCGGACAGGTGCCGCCGCACGGCGTTCAGCGCTCCGCGCACCGTCCGCCTCCCGGTCCTCCCGTCCATGCGGTCAGTATGGTCCAGTTCGTCCACCGGACGGCCGCGGGGGCCGGGGCGCGAGGCGGTTCGGACGTGCACGGTGCCTTCCTCCGTCGGGGTGCATTCCCTCACCACGCTACGGAGCGCCCCGCCCGCCCGGCCTCCCGCTGCGGAGCCGTTCCGGGCCTGGCTCTCAGGTAGGGGGTGGCGCCGCCGACGGTCGGCCGCGCGGCGTGGGGGGGGCGGCGGGGGGGGGGGGGGGCCGGGCGGGGCTGG